>JBJMWV010000277.1:0-4503 GCA_045809985.1 Chthoniobacterales bacterium
CGAGTTTCTGCACGTGCCGGATCAGCTCGTCGCGCAGCGCAACTTCATCAGCCGAGAGCGGCGGCGGATTCCCGCGGAAACTTTTCCCCGGCATCCGGATCATCAACCACCATGGCATGGCGAGCGCGAGGAGCAGGATGAAAATTGCCGCCGCGCGTTTCATTGCTTAAGCATGTCGCGCAAATCATGAGCGTCTTCATGCGCAAAGATCCGGAAGCAGTCCGTGCCGAGCGCGAGGAAGCGCGCCGGCTGGCTCATGCGCGCGGCGAGACGAGCGCAGTGCGTTTGCCTAACGAGGGCTTAAGCACAGACAAGATTATCCAGGCGACAATGGCGAAGGTCCGCGAGCTCGCGCCAAACATTCGCGGCGATTATCTCGATGTCGGCGCAGGCAATGGCGACCTGATCGATCGCGTCGTGCGCGAGTTTCCGGTGAAAGCCCGCGCCGCTGATTACCGCGATGACCTGATCACGCTCGGCGACGTGAAGGTCGATATTGTCGATCTAAACACTCAGCCGCTCCCCTATCCCGATGCTTCGTTCGATCTCGTCACCTGCACCGAAGTCATCGAGCACCTCGAGCATTTCCGCTCCGCGATCCGCGAGATCGGGCGCGTGCTTCGGCCGGGTGGCGTCTTCGTGATTAGCACGCCGAACGTGCTCAACGTCCGTTCGCGTTTGCGCTACCTGTTCTTCGGCTTCTTCAACATGTTCGGCCCGCTCCAGCTCGGCGACGACCGTCATCACTCCACACATGGACACATCAATCCGGTGGGCTACTTCTATCTTGCGCATGCGCTGGTGAACGCCGGCTTCAGTGACATCAGCGTTTCCGTCGATAAACAACAACGGGGTTCGTGGCTCTCACTCGCGCTGCTCTGGCTTCCGCTGCGTCTCTACAATGCCCGCGCGATGCAACGCGAGCGCGAGAAGTATCATACGCTGGACTCCGCGAACGAGCCGTTCGTCCGCGCGATGAACTCGACCGATCTGTTGTTAGGCCGGACGCTCGTGGTCGGCTGTCGCAAAAGCTAAGTAAGATTTGCGACGCCCGTCTGCTCGATCGGAGCGCGCGATCGCTAGTACAGATTACGGGCTGATGCCGCGTGCTCCGCGGATTATTTGCCCATATCCTCGGGCGGCGCTTCCTGCTGATAAGTCGAGTCGTGGTGCTGAACGTGCCGTCGCGGGACATACACACGCTCATCTCCGCCGTAATACGAATCATCGCTGTATGGGTAGTACGCGTATGGATACCAGTACGGGTAACCCCAATACGGATAGCCGAATCCGATGTTTAGGCCGCCGTAGCCATAGCCGTACCCATATCCACGGTGGCCGCGCCAACCATAGTTCCGGCCGTAGCCGTAGCCGTAGCCGCGATAGGCGTATCCGCGGTGGGCATAACCACGATAACCGTAGCTGCCACCGCCACGCCACCCACGAGCAGCGTGATAGCCACCACCGCGATAGCCGCCGCCATGGAAACCGCCGCCACCTCTGCCGCCATTACCGCGTGCTGCGGCCGGTGATGCGAATGTGATAACCGTTGTTGCGACGAGTGCGACTGCGCAAATTCTGAGAAGCCTCATGTTTACCTCCTTGCGAACTTCCCGAGTCTTACACGGTTAAGTTAACAGTGTCTCCTGAGACCAACGTCTTATCTCGTCTGGCCAGGTGAAGGCGCTCGCCGACGACAGACCGCTCGCAACTCGGCGAAGTCGCTCTCGCGACGTGGCTGCTCGACTATGCCACCGACGCAAATGCATCCACGCCCAAGCTCGGCGCGAGCAAAATCGAAAGGCGCGAGTTGCAGCATCTACATCGCACGCGACAAATTCGCGAAGCGCGTATTCATTACGCCATGCTTCGTCGTCTCCTTCTCGTTGTCGTCGCAGTTTCGAGTCTTCAGGCGCAGGACAGTCCGCCGCCCGCACAACCTCCCGCGCCACAAGTGCAGCCGGAGATTCCCGTTCCGCCAGCCACGCCGCCGCCACTCACGGAAATCCATTTCAAGAACCTCAAGGCCCGCAGCATTGGGCCGACCGTCATGGGCGGCCGGATCTCGGACATCGCAATTGATCCGCGCAACCCTGGCGTCTTCTACGTGGGCCATGCGCATGGCGGTGTCTGGAAGACGAATGACAATGGAGCGACGTTTGATCCCATCTTCGACAAGGAGAGCGCGCTCTCGATCGGCGCGATCGGCATCGCGCCGTCTGATCCTGATGTGGTTTACGTCGGCACGGGCGAAGCGAATGACCGCAACTCGTCCGGCTGGGGCAACGGTGTTTATCGCTCGAGCGACGGCGGCAGCACGTGGCAGAACGTCGGCCTGAAAGACTCGCGCGCGATCGGCCGCATCATCGTCCATCCGAAAGATCCGAACGTCGTCTACGCCGCGGTCTCGGGACATCTCTGGGCTGACGGCGGCGAACGCGGTCTCTTTAAGTCCGTTGACGGCGGTAAGAACTGGAAGGCTGTCCTGCAGGCGAACGGACACGCTGCTGCGCGGACGGGTTGCAGCGATGTGGCGCTCGATCCTTCTAACCCAGAGATAGTTTACGCGGCGCTCTATGCACGGCAGCGCACGCCATGGAGCTTCATGTATGGCGTGAACGCGACGAACGGCGAGGACGTCGGCGGCATCTTTAAAAGCACGAACGGGGGCGGTGCGTGGAAGAAGCTAACGAATGGTCTACCGACACAAACCGGCCGGATTGGACTAAGTGTTTCACTAAGTAAGCCGAACGTGGTCATGGCTGTCGTGCAAAGTGATCAAGGCGGCGCGAGCGACCTTCGTGACATCCATAGTAAAAGCGGGGGCGTCTTTCGCTCAGAAGACGGGGGCGAGAAATGGACCCGGACGAGCGACATTGACCCGCGGCCGTTCTACTTCAGCCAAATCAGGATCGATCCGGCAAATGATCAGCGAGTTTATGTCCTGGGCCTGGCATTGCTGGTGTCGGATAGCGGCGGCAAAGATTTCCGCGAAGACTTGTCGGAGAAGATTCATCCGGATTGTCATGCCCTCGCGATCCAAGTGGGCAGCGCACCTCCGCCTAAGACGCCTAAGCCCGAAGATAAGGACAAGCCACCGAAGCCACCGGTCTCGCAGCGGCTCATCCTTGGTAACGACGGCGGCGTCTACCAAAGCTATGCGGGAGGTAAAAACTGGGACCATTTGGCGAACTTCCCGGCGGGCGAATTCTATCGTGTCTCAGTTGATGATACGCAGCCGTTCTACCGGATCGGCGGCGGATTGCAGGACAACTGCAACTGGGTCGGCGTGAGTGGCGTGCAGAACAAGGAAGGCATTCGCAATTCCGACTGGACAAACCTGGGCGGAGGCGACGGCTTTTATGTTCTCTTCGATCCAACGGATAAGGACATCCTTTATGCCGAAAGCCAGGAAGGTTCCATGCATCGGATGAACACGCGCACCGGTGAGGTTCGGCAGTTGAAACCTTCACCTCCGGAGGGCCAACAGTCTTACCGCTTCCACTGGAACTCGCCCATGGTGGTAAGCAAACATAAGCCGGATGTCCTTTACCTCGCGGGCAATCGTGTCTTTCGCGTCACGAACAAAGGCGAACAATCGACCGTCATAAGCCCGGACCTGACTTACGCTGATCCTACTAAGATCGATGCGACGGGCAGTGGCGCGGAAAACTACGCCGTGGTCTACTCGCTCGCCGAGTCACCAGTTAAGCCCGGTCTGCTCTGGGCCGGCACGGACGACGGCCGCCTGTGGATTACGGATAACGACGGCGGCAAGTGGACAGAGTTAACTCAAAACCTGCCGGAGCCATTCCGCGGCGCATGGGTCGTCCGGATTGAAGCTGGGCACCAGGATCCGAAGGTAGCTTACGTTGCCCTGAATGCTTATCGCACAGGTGACGATCGGCCGATGATTCTCCGCACGATGGATAGCGGCGCGACCTGGCAGTCAGTCGTCGGCGAAGGTATTCCCGCTTACGCGCCGGTGGAAGTCATTCGAGAAGACCCGGTCAACCCGCGGCTGCTTTACGTTGGCACGCACTTCGGAATGTTCGCCTCCTTCGATGGCGGCGTGAAGTGGATGCGTTTCGGCGATCTGCCCGCCGTGCGCGTCGACGATTTTGTCGTCCATCCGCGCACGAATGATCTGGTCATCGCCAGCCACGGCCGCAGTCTCGCGATCATCGACGACACGCGTCCCCTCCGCGAGTTGACACCCGAAACCGCCGCCGAACCTGCGCACCTGGTTCCGGTTGCGCCTATCACCGGCGCTTACGAACTACCCGGCTGGGTGGAATGGGGCGGTAAAGGCGAATTTCACGGCAAGAACCCGCCCGAAGGCGCCGTCTTCACGATCTGGGTGAAGGAATACACCGGTGACGAAATGAAGATTGCGATCACAAACGCGAACGGCACGCCAATCGCGAATCTCACAGCCACGCCACCACAAGGTCTAACGAGACTTAACTGGGACCTGCTCCCGACCAAAGACGTGCTGACGCA
>JBJMWV010000278.1:0-3169 GCA_045809985.1 Chthoniobacterales bacterium
CCCGCCGAGACCAACCTGGGCGAGAACTCGATCGGCACGCTCGCGCAGCTCAGTGTTTGTGAAACGACGCGTTCCGTAAAGCAACGGCAGCTCCACGTTCTCAATCGCCGAAGTGCGCGCGAGCAGATTGAAGCTCTGAAAGACGAAGCCGAGCTTCTGATTCCGCACATCGGCGAGCTGATCGCGGCTCAGCGACGAAACGTCGTGGCCATCGAGGAGATACCTGCCGGCGGTCGGACGATCGAGGCAGCCGAGCATGTTCATGAGCGTCGACTTGCCGGAGCCGCTCGAGCCCATCAGTGCCACAAATTCGCCGCGGTGAATCTCGAGCGACACGCCGCGAACCGCGCGCACCTCAACTTCACCGGTGCGGTAGATCTTTTCGACGTTCTCGAGATGAATGACCGGCGATTCGTCAGGCACGGCTTGACTCGTTAGGGCCCACGACGTTGGCCGCCGCCGAAAGGATTTGCGGCCGGCTGACGTGAGGCGGTTTGGACCGCGCCGGTCACCACCGTGTCGCCATCTTTCACTCCGTCGAGCACTTCGGTGGTTATGCCGTCACTGATGCCAGTGCGAATCGAGACCGCTTTTGGCTCCGCGCCCGGAGATGACAGGACGTAGACAGTACGCTCGGCGCGATTCGCGCGATCACCACCTGCACCACCACCGCCGCGCGGCCCACCGCCACTGCCGCGGCCACCACGTCCACCAGCCGGTGCGTCACCGGCGGGTGCGCTTGCCGCTGGTCTTGGCGTCGCGCCGGGCATGCGGAAACGCAATGCGGCATTCGGGACTTTGATCACGTCGTCACGATGCGCGGCTACGATCGAGACGTTCGCTGTCATGCCGGGCTTCAACTTCATGTCCGGGTTACTAACGCTGATGACCGTGTCGTAGCTGACGACGTTTTGCACGGTGATCGGCGCGTTGCGCACCTGCTTCACTTTTCCATGAAACGTCTGCATCGGGAACGCATCGACGGTGAAGTCGACCGCCTGATCCACCGCGACCGCGCCGATGTCTGCTTCCGCGACATTCGCGTCGATCTGCATGTTGGTGAGATCATTGGCGATCACGAAAATTACCGGTGCCTGCAAACTCGCAGCGACGGTTTGGCCAACATCGACGCTGCGCGAGATCACCGTGCCATCGATGGGCGATACAATCGTGCAGCGCTCCAGATCGGTCTTCGCCTTGTCGAGCGCGCCTTGTTTGATTTTCACCGTCGCTTCCGCCTGGTGCAGCGTCGCCATTGCCTGATCGACGTCAGCCTGCGCTGAGTTTTTCTGCGCGAAAAGATTCTGCGTTCGGCCGGCACTCAGTCGCGCGAGCTCCAGCTGCGCCTGAGCTGACGCGAGATCTCCTTCGGCCTGCGTGACCGAGGCTTGGAACGTCGCCGGATCGATCTGTGCGACGGTCTGCCCGGCTTTCACGTCAGAATTAAAGTCAGCGTAGAGCTTCTGGACGATGCCCGAGATCTGGCTGCCGACCTGCACGTTCACGACTGGATTGAGCGTGCCTGTGGCGGTCACCGCCTGCGTGATCGGTCCGTGCGTGACACTCGCCGTCTGATAGCTGTTGCCGTTGCCGCCGCGCCCGCGCGCGATCAGCACACCCGCGATGATCGCGAGCGCAATGGCGAGTCCGATGATGAGCTTGCGATTCAAAATGTATGCGTCGTTCCCTGCCTCGCTTCGCAACAGAGCCGCGTTGCGCGCGCACACAAGTCCCGGCGAGATGACCGCCAAAGCCTGCGTTTGGTTACACGCGCGACACACTCATTCGCGGCGCATCTCCGATTCAATAAATAAGATGATCAACTACAGACTACTCATCGCCGCGGCCGTGGCAGCCAGTTCGCTGCTGCCCATCGCCGCGACCACAACACAAGCGCAACACCTCAGTGTCGAGATCGGCGATCGCCCGTATTACAACCGCGGGCCGTATTATCTCGAACACGGCCACCGCTGGGACTGGGTGCCCGGTCATTGGAGCTACCGCCACCATCAGCGTGTGTGGATCCACGGACACTACGCGAATCGCGGCCGTCACTACCACGACGAGCGCGTTCGCGTTTACTAAAGTAATCACGTAGAGGCAGCGGCGCGGAATTTGTTTGGGTTCGAGTGAATCCAAACAGTTCCGCGCCGCGATTACTTCAGGATGGACGGCGAGGCTGACGATCTCAACGAACCGCTTCCATGTTCGCCTGCTGAGATCGACGCGCTGCTGATCTTCGGCAGTCCATCCACACGGCGGAAATTCCTGAAGCAGCTCGCCGGAACTAGCGCGGCGCTCGCGATCGGCTCGCGGCTCTCTCTTCAGGCACAAAACGCACCCGCCGCCGCGGGGACAGTCGCTGGAGCTACAGCACCTGCTCCGACGGTTCCGCTCGCGCTCAAGATCAACGGCAAAGTCGTCGAGATGAACATCGACTCGCGCGTGACCTTGCTCGACCTGCTGCGTGAGCATCTCGATCTCACTGGTTCGAAGAAAGGCTGCGACCACGGGCAATGCGGCGCGTGCACCGTCCTCGTGAACGGCCGGCGCGTGAACTCATGCCTCAGCCTCGCGGTGATGAACGACGGGATGGAGGTCACGACGATCGAAGGCCTCGCGAAAGGCGACGAACTGCATCCGGTGCAGGCTGCTTTCATCGAGCACGACGGATTTCAATGCGGCTACTGCACGCCGGGCCAGATCTGTTCCGCGGTCGCGTGCATCAGCGAAGGTCACATCAAAGACGACGCCGAGATTCGCGAGTGGATGAGCGGCAATCTCTGCCGTTGTGGCGCGTATCCGAACATCGTCGACGCGATCAAAGCCGCGCAGGGGAAGGACGCAGCAGCCGGCACATGAACCCGTTCACCTACGCGCGTGCGGCTGATCCGCAGCAGGCGATCGATGGCCTAACGAGTCATCCGAACTCAAAGTTTCTCGGCGGCGGGACGAACCTGATCGACCTGATGAAGATGGGCGTCGAACAGCCGACGCATCTCGTCGACATCAACCGGGTTCCGCTGACGCAAATCGAAGAACTGCCGGACGGTGGCGTCCGGATCGGCGGACTCGCGCGCAACTCCGATGTCGCGGAGCATCCGTTAATCGTCTCGCGTTATCCGGTGCTGAGCCAGGCGCTGCTCGCCGGCGCGAGTCCGCAGTTGCG
>JBJMWV010000279.1:0-14232 GCA_045809985.1 Chthoniobacterales bacterium
ATTGCTGAACAAAAAGAGCGGCTTGCTCGGGCTCTCCGGGATCTCGAGCGACATGCGCGAGGTCGAAAAAGCCGCCGATGCCGGCGATGCGCGCGCGCTCACCGCGCTGAAGACATTTTGTTACCGCGTGCGCAAATACATCGGCGCGTATGTCGCCGCGATGGGCGGACTCGATGTGCTCATCTTCACCGCCGGGATTGGTCAGGGTAGCGCCGGTGTCCGCGCTAGCGCGCTGCAAGGACTCGGCTGCATGGGCGTTCATCTCGATGAAGCGCGAAATCGAGAAGCCTCCGGCGGCAACGAGATCGCGCGGATTTCCACCGACGATTCACCCGTCACCGTGCTCGTCGTTCCGACCGACGAAGAGCGGATGATCGCGCGCGAAACATTGCGCACGCTGAGTCGCGATTATCTCAAGCGCACCAGCGAAGCGTGTAAGACCGAGCAGATCCCGATCGAAGTTTCCGCGCATCACATTCATCTCGCGCAAAAGGATGTCGAAGCGCTCTTCGGTCCCGGCCATTGCCTAACGAAGAATTCGAATCTTTCGCAACCCGGTCAGTACGCGTGCAAGGAACAGCTCACGATCGTCGGACCGAAAGGCCGCATCGAGCGCGTGCGCGTGCTCGGCCCGGCGCGCAAGGCAACGCAGGTGGAGATCGCGATGACGGAGCAGTTCAAGCTCGGCATTCAACCGCCGATCCGCGAATCAGGCGACATCGATGGCTCGCCCGGTTGCACGCTGGAAGGAACGGTCGGCAGCGTGAACATCGACAAAGGTGTGATCTGCGCGCTTCGTCACGTGCACATGACGCCAGCCGACGCGCTGCGTTACGGGTTGAAAGACAAATGCACCGTCCGCGTCCGTGTGCCGGGCGATCGCGAGTTGCTCTTCGGCGATGTGCGCATTCGCGTCGATCCGAGCTTCGCGCTCGCGATGCACATCGACACCGACGAAGCGAACGCCGCGAATCTTCGCAACGGTGCGCGCGGTTTCATCGACGGCATTCAGCACGAAGACTGACGCACACAGCACCTGAGTAGGTCGGACGAAAGTCCAATAGTCGGCCGGAGCTAGACTCAGCAGACTCGACTCGTTAGACCTATGGCATGAATAAGTACATCGCGGAGTTCATCGGTACCTTCTTCCTAGTCCTAACGATCGGTTGCACCGTGGTCGGCTCGCCTCCGGGCGTGATCCCGCCGCTCGCGATCGGCGCTGCGCTCATGGTGCTGGTCTACGCCGGCGGTCATATTTCCGGCGCGCACTACAATCCCGCGGTCACGCTCGGCATTTTGATCCGCGGCCGGCTGAAAGCCGCAGATGCGTTGCCCTACATGATCGCTCAGGTGCTCGGCTCGGTTGTCGCCGCGCTGCTCGTGACCAAATATCTGCGCCACGGTCTCCCCGTTGCTCAGCTCGACCCAAACCGCATCCACGCGATGGTCGCTGAGTTCCTCTTCACCTACGCGCTCGTTTACGTGGTTTTGAATGCCGCGACTGCGGACGGCACTTCGGGCAATTCATTCTACGGCCTCGCCATAGGCATGACGGTCATGGCCGGCGCCTTCGCGGTCGGCGACATGTCGGGCGGCGCGTTTAATCCGGCGGTCGCAATCGGCATTTCGCTCATGGGCATTTCTAGCTGGAGCAACATCTGGATTTTCCTCGTCGGTAACTTCGCCGCCGGCATCGCCGCCGCCATCACCTTCAACATGATCAATCCACCCGCCCAGGTGGAACCCATCCCAACCGAGGAGCCGCCTTACAAGACGCCTTAGACATTGATGCGGAGCCCTTCCCTTGCCCCAGCACTCGCCGCACTCGCACTGGCATTCCTAAGCACTAACTCGAACGCCGCGCCGGAAGCTCAGACCGCCACGGGAGAAGTCCCGGAGGCGAATCTGAAAGAGTTGACCGACCCGACGATCCTGACACGGCGGGTTTGGTTCGAGAAGGAATGGAATCACTTCGACGACAGCACGAACGTCGTTGAGGACACGCTCGGCACGTTGTGGGCGTGGCGGGTCGGCGAGAATCAGGATTGGGCTGTCCGACTCAAGCTGCCGGTGAAGTATCGCTTTGGCAGCGATACTCCCGGCGTCGCGGATATCTTCGGTCTCGGTGATGTGAAGATCGCAACCGGTACTGCGTTTCGCCTGAGCAAAACGTGGCGCATCGGCGGCGGCCTGGATCTGGCGATGCCGACTGGCCGCCACGAGCTGAGCGACAACGCGTGGCGGATCCAGGAGTTCCTCGCGATCGCCTGGGACATCACGCCGTGGCTCACGCTCAGCCCGTCAGTCGAGTACAACCAATCCATCGAAGAGGAGGACGGCTATCCGGAAATCCACTTCCTCGAGACCTTCGTGCCGTTCACCTTCACGCTGCCTAACAAGTGGGCGATCGCGGTCGGTTATGAAAACAAGACCGACTTCGAGATCGACAACGAAGTCACGCATCGCGGCAAAATTCTTGTCGCGAAGGAACTCGAGCACGTGCCGCTAAGTTTCGCGCTTTCGGCAAAACGCGATTTCAACGGCGGCTCGAAAGACTTTCAGGTGAACTTCGTCATCACCTGGTTTTTCCGGTGAGATGAACGCGGAGGGCGCGTCATGAAAGAAACTCTTCCGAGCGCATCGACGCCGACGCCGCTCCCGTCGCGGATCATTCCACCGCTCGCACCGGTGCCGACGAAACTGACACTCTTCGCGCCGCTCTCCGGTGTGGTCTGGCCGCTGGAGCGCATTCCCGATCCGGTCTTCGCGCAGAAGATGGTCGGCGATGGGCTCTCGATTGATCCGGTGGACGCGACACTCATCGCGCCCTGTGATGGAGACGTTGTTTCGATCCATCCGGCCGGTCACGCCATCACGCTGCGCACCGAGGCAGGCGCGGAAGTCCTGCTGCACATCGGCATCGATACCGTCACGCTGAAAGGCGAAGGCTTCCGTCCATGCGCTTCTGCCGGCGATCGCGTGAAACGCGGCGATCCGTTGATCGCATTCGACCTCGATTTTCTCGCTACCCACGCGAAGAGCCTGCTCACGCAGATTGTCATCACGAACAGTGAACGCGTGACACATTGGGAACGCGCGAGCGGGCAAGTCGCGGCAGGGCGGGACGTGCTCTATACGATCACGGTCAGCGGCGCGCACGCTGACGGTGTGCAAGATGCCGGCGAGAGCATCACATCGGAGGCGATCGTGATTCCGAACCCGACCGGCTTGCATGCGCGGCCTGCTGCTGTGCTCGCAAGCCTCGCGAAAGGCTTCCGTTCCTCGATCAAGCTTCAGCTTGATGGCCAGCAGGTAAATGCGCGCAGCATCACAGCGATCATGGGCCTCGATGTCCGGAAAGGTGCAGTCGTCCATCTGCACGCGAGCGGCTCCGATGCGCGCGAGGCGCTCGACAAAATTGGCCCGATCATCGCGCAAGGTCTCGGTGACGAAGGATGCGTGCCGGCGCCCGCTCCAGCGACGACAACGGTCGCGCCCGAATCCGCAGCACCGCGGCGCGCGGCGTCAGTCGACGGAATTCTTCTTGGTGTTCCTGCATCGCCCGGACTCGCAGTCGGTGAAGTATTTCAGGTCCGGCGCGAGGCCATCGAAGTAATCGAGAAGGGTGGAGACGCGGAGAGCGAACGCCGCCGCCTAACGAGTGCAATCAACACCGCGACCGGCCAGCTCGGAGCGTTGCGCGCGCAACTTCACGCCAAAGCCGATCCGGCCAAGGCTGCGATCTTCGCCGCGCATGAAGAATTGATCGAAGACCCTGACCTGCTCGAGATTGTCGAGTCGGCAATCGCGAAAGGAAAGAGCGCCGCCTTCGCATGGAAGAAAGCCTTCACCACGCATGCGGATCGCCTCGCGTCGTTACGCAATCCCCTGCTCGCGCAACGCGCCAATGATCTCCGCGATGTCGGTCTGCGCGTGCTCGCGATCATCACCGGCGTGGAAACGAAAGCGACGGAATATCCTGCAAACGCGATCCTGATCGCCGAGGACCTCACGCCTTCCGACACCGCGTCACTAGACCGGACACGCGTGATGGGATTTTGCACAACGCGCGGCGGCGCTACTTCGCATGTTGCGATTCTCGCTCGTTCGTTAGGCATTCCCGCGCTCGCCGGAACCGAGCCGGCGTCGCTTGAAATCGAGAACGGCACGTCCGTTGTGCTCGACGGAAACAAAGGCACGCTGCGTCTGCGTCCGCCGCCGGAAGAGATCACGCGCATCCGGGGCGCGCAGGATCGCGCGGAGAAAAAGCGGAAAGAAGATCTCACGCACGCGCACGAGCCGGCGGTCACGCGCGACGGCAAGCACATTGAAGTCGTCGCGAACATCGGCGGGTTGAAAGACGCGATGCAAGTCGATGACTTCGGCGGCGAAGGCGTTGGCCTCCTGCGCTCCGAGTTCCTCTTCATGGAACGCAACAGCGCGCCGACCGAGGACGAGCAGTTCGAAACCTACAAGGCGATCGCCGAAGCCGTCGGCCGCACGCATCTGCTCATCACGCGCACGCTCGACGTCGGCGGCGACAAGCCACTCGCTTATCTGCCGATCCCGAAAGAGGACAATCCATTCCTCGGCGAACGCGGTGTGCGCGTGGGGCTCGATCGACCCGAGATCTTGCGCGCCCAGCTACGCGCCATCCTGCGCGCATCGGAGTTCGGCACGTTGCGCGTCATGTTCCCGATGATCTCGGAACTACAGGAGTTGCGCGACGCCAAGGCGATCATGTTCGAGGAATGCGAGCGGCTCGGCATCGCGCCAATTCCGGTCGGGATCATGGTCGAAGTGCCGGCTGCAGCGGTGATGGCAGCGCAGTTCGCGAAGGAGGCGGACTTCTTCTCCATCGGGACTAACGACCTGACGCAATACACCCTCGCAATGGATCGCGGACATCCGAAGCTGGCACCGCGCGTTGATGGCCTAAGTCCGGGCGTGCTGAATCTGATCGCGCTCACCGTTCGCGGCGCGCATGCCGCGGGGAAGTCGGTCGGTGTCTGCGGCGGCATCGCGAGTGATGCGCATGGCGTGCCGATCCTTATCGGTCTCGGCGTGGATGAATTGAGCATCAGCCTGCCGGCAATCCCGGCGATCAAAGCGCAGGTCCGGACTCTGGACTCTGCGGAATGTCGCGCGCTAGCCGAGAAAGCGCTCGCCGCCGAATCCGCTCGCGATGTCCGCGCGCTGGTCAATCTGCCTAACGAGTAACTGCCATGTCTGCTTTCAAGAACGCCTTCTCGCTTCTGCAAAAAATCGGCAAGTGCATGATGCTGCCGGTTTCCGTCCTGCCCGTTGCCGGGATTTTGCTCGGCGTCGGGAGCGCGAATTTCTCCTTCCTGCCGCAAAGCGTTTCGCTCGTAATGGCTAAATCTGGCGACGCGATTTTTGGCAATCTTCCCCTGCTCTTCGCGATCGGTGTTGCCATTGGCCTAACTGAAAACGACGGCGTCGCCGCACTTGCAGGCACCACGGGCTACGTCGTGTTTCTTGCTGCACTCGGCGTCTGCGCAGGACTGCGCGGTATCGAGGTCAAACCGATCATGGGCATCCCCTCGATCCAGACCGGCGTCTTCGGCGGCATCATCGTCGGCATCATCGCGGCCTGGTGTTTCAACCGCTTCTATCGAATACAACTCCCGCCGTATCTCGGCTTCTTCGCCGGCAAGCGCTCGGTGCCGATCATCACTTCGTTCGCCGTCATATTCGTCGGCGCGCTGCTCAGCTTCATCTGGCCACCGATCGGCAATGGCATCGATGCCTTCTCGCATTGGGCGGTGCATGAAAGCCCCGCGCTCGCCTTCACGATTTACGGCGTCGTCGAACGCGCGCTGATTCCCTTCGGTCTGCATCACGTCTGGAATGTGCCCTTCTTCTTCCAGGCGGGTGACTACACCGATCCCGCAACTGGAAGCACCGTCCACGGCGAAATCGCGCGCTTCATCGCCGGCGACCCGACAGCGGGGCACATGACCGGCGGTTACCTTTTCAAGATGTGGGGACTGCCCGCCGCGGCGATCGCGATGTGGCATGCGGCGCGTCCGGAGAATCGCCTCAAAATCGGCGGCATCATGGTTTCCGCAGCGCTAACGGCGTTCCTCACCGGAATCACGGAACCAATTGAGTTCGCGTTTCTCTTTGTCGCGCCCGTTCTCTATGCGATCCACGCGCTGCTTGCCGGCCTTGCCTACTTCGTTTGCATCACCTTAGGCATCAAACACGGCTTCACCTTTTCTCACGGCCTCATCGATTACGTCGTGCTCTTCCCGAAATCACACGGCGCGCTCTGGCTGCTCGTGCTCGGGCCGATCTGGGCCGCGGTTTACTACGGCGTCTTTTCCTTCGCGATTCGCTACTTCAATTTGATGACTCCCGGGCGCGAGAAGGAGGACGCAGCGACCTCGAGTGCACGCAACGCGACTGGAGATGAATTCGCGCTACAACTTGTGAGGGCATTCGGCGGTCGCAGCAACATCGAGAGCCTCGACGCCTGCATCACGCGTCTGCGGGTGAAGCTAGCCGATGTGACGAAAGCTAATCCCGACAAGCTAAAGGCTCTCGGCGCGGCAGGTGTGATTGTCGTCGGCGACGGCTTGCAGGCCATCTTCGGCACGCGTAGCGAGAATCTAAAAACCGACATGCAGGAATACCTGAAGCATGCCGGCAGCGAAGCCGATCAGGTTGAAGAGCCATCGCCGATCAAAGCCGCCGCGCCGGCCGGGTTGGAGCCGAAGCTTCGCGATGCGGATGCGCCTCGCAAAGCCGCCGCTTACGTCACCGCGCTCGGTGGAAAAGCGAACATCGTTCGCGTCGATGCCTGCTCGCAGACGCGCCTGCGGCTCGTGCTGCGCGACGGACAGCAGATCAATGATTCAGCCTTGAAGAGCGAAGGCATTGCGGCACTCGTTAGACTTCCGGAGAACACCTATCACTTGCTTGCAGGTCTGAATGCGGACCAGTACGCCGCCGAAATGCGCGGCCAGCTCGCCGCTTAAGAGTGGCGATCCTAGTGATGCGGCACGCCGGAAGGCTGAAGCACGACTTGATTGACCCTGTTCTTAATCACGTAGGAGTAGGTCTCTCCGGGCCTGACATACAGCGCTCCATCCAACGCATCGTAGACCCGGCCGTTGTGCGTGACTTCCAGGCGATGCCGACCGGGCGCAAGGTATCGGCGAAAGACATGGCCCCTGGTGATCGGGCCTGCTTCGTAGCCATCGATCCTGACCGTTACGCCGAAGTTAATTCCTAGCGTTGGCGAAAACCGCAGGACCAAAAGGCCACCATCAGCATGGCTGTCAGCAAAGATGCTGTGGGTCGACGAATAGTGACGCCCCATGCCTGAGTTCGCGCTCGCGAAGAGCGCAATGCAGCTGACGACTAAGGTAAGCAGAGCCGGAGATGTGAAACGTTTCATAAGACTTAGTTCCTTTCGACAATGTAGCACATCCGCCGCTACTTCGCCGGGCTCGTGAACGCTAGCACGGACGCGAGATTTCGCGCCGATAGGACCAAGGTCCGATAGCCGCAGCCGCGGCGTCGCGGCGAGCTTGGCGCGAAGCATGGGCTGGCTCTTTGACCTCCATCGCACACAGCCGATTGCGCATGCTATCGGCGCGCTCTCCTTCGTCTGCGTCTTAGGGATGGCGCTGGGTAGTTTGAAGTTCCGCGGCATCGGACTTGGCACCGCCGGTGTGCTCTTTGCCGGGATCATCGTCGGCCACTTCGGCAATCCGGTCGATCACCACACCCTCGACTTCGTGAAGGAGCTTGGACTCCTTCTCTTCGTCTTCACCATTGGGCTGCAACTCGGGCCAGGCTTCTTCGCGGCGCTGCGTCATCAGGGTGTGAAATTGAATATCTTGTCGGCAGCGATAGTGATTCTCGGCGCAATCGGCGCGCCGCTCATCGGCTGGCTTGCGGGTTTCGACATGGCCGCGGTGCTCGGCATCTTTTCCGGCGCGTCGACTAATACGCCTGCGTTAGGCGCCGCGACGCAGACGCTAAGCACGCTGCCTAACATCGCGCCGGATAGACTCGCGCTGCCGGCACTCGGCTATGCCGTGAGTTACCCGACAGCGATCGTTGGCATCATCGCAAGCCTCATCGTTCTGAAGCAAATCTTCCGAATCGATCCCGCACGTGAAGCCGCCGAGTTCGCCGCGAAAAATCGCGCGCCAGTTGAGCCACTCGAGCGCCGGACGCTTGTTGTTACGAACGCGAATCTCGACGGCGTGCGCATCGATGCTATTCCGGGACGAATTGAATCGCACATTACGATCTCGCGCGTGCGCAACGGCGCGGGAACTTTGGCCGCGACAAACGCGACTGTGATCCACAAGAACGATCGTCTTGCTGTGGTCGGCACGCAGGCGGGGCTCGAGCAATTTGAGCGCGTGATCGGAGCGCGGACGGAAGAAGATCTTGTCCTCGAGGAAAGCAACATTACTTACCGTCGCGTAGTTGTTACCGACAGGAATGTGCTTGGAAAGACAATCGATGAACTAGCTCTCGATGATCGCTTTAGTGTCGCGGTTACGCGCGTGACTCGCGCTGATCTGGAGATGACTGCCGTGCCGGGCTTGCGCCTACAGTTTGGCGATCAACTGCAGATCGTCGGACACGAAGAAGACCTGAATAAGGCTGCCGACGCGGTGGGCAATTCGCTGAAGGAGCTAAACACTACGCATTTCATCCCGTTCTTCATCGGGCTGGTGCTCGGAATTGCCCTCGGAACGCTGCCGATTGAGTTCCCGGGCTTACCACAACCTATCAAGCTGGGCCTGGCTGGCGGACCGCTTATCGTCGCGCTAATCCTCGGCCGCATTGGGCGCATTGGGCGGCAGGTTTGGCACATGCCAGTCAATACCAACCTTGCGTTTCGTGAGTTTGGTATCGCGCTTTTCTTCGCGGCCGTAGGGCTTGGCGCAGGCGCGAAGTTCTTTGCCACTGTCTTCAGCGCGACAGGTATCAGCTGGTTACTAGCTGGCGCATGCGTGACTGTTGTTCCGCTTCTACTCGTCGGCATCTTCGCGCGCGCGGTTCTAAAGCTTAACTTCATGGACTTAAGCGGGCTTCTTGCCGGAAGCATGACCGATCCCCCGGCACTCGCCTTCGCCTCCAACATCGCGGACTCCGATGCGCCGAGTGTTGGCTACGCTACCGTTTACCCCCTTACCACCTTGCTGCGCATCCTGTCGGCGCAGGTCCTTGCGATTGTCCTTTTTCGATGAATACCCCAAACCTCGGAGAAGCTCGGTTTCCTTCTAGAAGCTCCAGTCACACTGTCGGCGATGATGTTCGCATCCCGGAGAATATCGAAGTGGGCGCTGATCCAGGCGTGCTCTTCGAGATAGCTGGACCGCGCGCAAAGTTGTTCTTCGATCCAAAAGAAACGCGCGCGGGCATCGTGACGTGCGGCGGGCTTTGTCCAGGACTCAACAACGTCATTCGTTCGCTCTTCCTCGAGTTGCACTACTGCTATGGAGTGAAAGAGGTGCTTGGGTTTCGCGGTGGTTACAGCGGCCTCGATCCAATCTCAAAGCGCGAGCCAATCAGGCTCACGCCGGAACTCGTTAGTCCTATTCACAACCAAGGCGGCACGATTCTGGAGTCGTCGCGCGGGCCTATCGATATCGGTCGCGCGGTCGACAATCTCATCGCGCTGGGCG
This sequence comes from Chthoniobacterales bacterium, assembly GCA_045809985.1. GTDB lineage: Bacteria > Verrucomicrobiota > Verrucomicrobiia > Chthoniobacterales > UBA10450 > JACCTI01. The sequence continues at coordinate 9,681 of JBJMWV010000279.1, forward strand.
TGAACATTCTTTTCACGGTTGGTGGCGACGGCACGCAGCGCGGCGGGAACGCGCTTTACCAGGAGGCACGGAAACGTGGCTACGCGCTCTCGGTTGTCGGAGTGCCAAAGACGATCGACAACGATGTCACCTTCGTCTCACGCACGTTCGGATTTTTCAGCGCGCTGCAGGAAGCCGATCGCGTTCTCGAGTGTGCTCACACGGAAGCGCGCAGCGTGCCCGGCGGTATTGGTCTTGTTAGGCTGATGGGGCGTCACGCGGGTTTTGTTACCGCCGGTGCCGTAGTGGCCAATCAGGACGTAAACTTCGCGCTCATTCCGGAAGTTCCATTCAAACTCGAAAGCTTTCTCGCGGCGCTCAAAGAGCGGATGGTGACCAAGTCGCACGCGGTTATCGCCGTCGCCGAAGGCGCGGGCCAGGATCTATTGCAAGTCGATCCGGCGGCTTGCGACGCCTCAGGTAACGTGAAGCTCAAGGACATTGGTCCGTTCCTCCGCGAAAAGATTGAGACCTTCTTCAAGAAGGAAGGGATTCCGATTGTGGTTCGTTACTTCGATCCTAGCTATCAGGTGCGGAGTCGGCCCGCGAATACTGAGGATGCGGTCCTCTGCGACCTCTATGCGCGACACGCTGTTCACGCGGCGATGGCTGGAAAGACGGGAGTCGTCATTGGCTTTCTGCACGAGCGCTTCATCCATGTGCCGATCGAGTTACTCGCGACGAAAACCAAGCGGCTCGACCCGGCGAGCGGCTGGTGGCGTTCAGTCCTTGCTGCGACCGGACAAGCAGCACGCTTCGCTTAGCGCGCTACCGCAGGCGCGAGGGCGGGCACAGTTGGCTCGACAACCAGCTTCAGCTCACCCCGTTTGGCTTGCACCAGCTCTTCCTTCGCGCGACGCAGACGCTTCTTCGCCTCACGCGCTTTCTCCTTCGCACGTTTGCGCCGGCGTTTCGCTGCCTGGTATTCTGCTCGTGCGACATCGACGGCAGCTTGAGCGGCCGCAACGCCACTGACTTCGCCGTTCGTAGCGTCGCCGGGCATTTGTCCATGTAATGGCGTCATCAGGACAACGCTGCACCTACAGCGGGAGTGCAGTCGATACGACTTTGGCCTTACGCGCGGCCCGGCCGCAGCGAAGCTGACTCCGCGTTACTGCCTTTGAGCGGCGGCAGGTCGGGATCAAGGAAACCAAGCGCGTGCGGCGGCTTGATCACGCGAACACCAGCGGCGCGCTGTTGTTCTACAATCTGATCGCGGAAAGCCTCCATTCTCGTCCAGTGAACCTTCGGACGGAAGTGATGCTCGGCGTGAAAGCCGTTGTAGAACCAGGTCCAGTTATAAAGCTTACTGTAGCTACTTACACCCCAGGCGATCGGCTCATCGGGATTACCGCCATAATGGCGGTAGTAGCCGTTCAGATAAGAGAGGCAGTGGCCGAAGTACCAAAACGCGAGAAGAAAACAGATGTAGTGCCAGTTAAGAATGCCAAGAGTAACAAAGGTGCCCACGAACAGGACTAGCTCTGTCACGCCCCAAAAGGCATCAGTAGGGTTCTTGCGTTTCAGCTCGCGATAGACTGTCTTTGGATCCTCGCGGAAGAAACTAAGAAAGGTATACTTTAAAGCTGATTCCGGTTCGCCGTCGTGGCCGTGCTTGTAGATCGAGATCCAATCGATCGTATCGCCATGCTCATCGGGCCGGTCAGCATTCCCCTTATGATGCTGCATGTGGATGCACTCGTAGAATACCTGACTAAAGCCGACCGTGACCGACTCGAGAACGCTGAAGAGGCGGTTCAGGAGCGGCGAGCGGAAGTAACGATTGTGAATGAAGTTGTGGGAGATTCCGTTGATGTTCCAGGAGATGCTGATCGAGTAGATAAACCCAAGGATCAGCATTACCCAGAGAGGCACGCGCGGGAAAAGGAGGAACATCCCGAAGAAGTAGGCGCAGTGCAGAAGCGCAGCCGCGACGGGAACGATGTCCCAGCGGGTAAATGCGAATAGACGCGAGGTGGTTTGCAGACGCTCGCTCGCGACATCGGGTGCTTTGGCGACCGGCTTTTGCAGCGGGGCAGGGTAAGTTTCAGTGCTCATTCGACGAGCCGGAAACTAGCCGAATTTCGGCTCAATGACAAACGTCGCCGGGCAAACGCCGGCCAACGATCAGCCAATTCGCAACGCCCTGACGGTATTTGGATCGATCGCCCCGGTGACTTCGATACCTTGATCGCTTTGATAACGCTGAAGCGCCTCGTGCGTCTCCGCGCCGAGAACACCGTCGATTGAACCATGGTAATAGCCGAGGCGCTGGAGCTCGCTTTGATCATTGGCAACGGCTTCATCCGGCGGCAGTCCATCGTAGCCGTAGATCGGCTCATCGGAGTCGTAGTCGGAGTAGTAGGGATCGTAACCCCACGCCGGATACCACCAGCCGTCATACCAGCCCCAGTAACCTCCGCCGACGAGGACGATCGCGTCACAATGATTGTGCCACCAGCCGCGGCCGTGACCATGGCCATGCTCGCCGTGCTGATGTCGCGCCTGGCTCCAGTTGCCCGCGTGGCCGTTCCAACTGCGGAGGCGATTTTGTGTTTGCCAGCCGTAGCGTGTGCCGTTCGCTGAGTGATTGCGCGACCAGTGCCGGCTCTCGTTTCCTGCCGTACGTGTTGCGGCACCAGCGCCAGCAAGTCTTCCACTATGCGCGCCGGGATGCGTGAAGGACCGGTTTGATGCGTGCATTCCTGCGGTGCGCAACGGACGCACGCCGCTGTAAGCGCCGCCATACCGATACGAGCTGCGGGCAACACCCGCTGACGAATACCTGCCGCCATAGCCTGAGCTGCGCAGTGCGCTGCCGCCATACATGCGGCTGCCTCCGTAGTAGCCGCGCCCGCCATAGTAGCCGCGCGCGCCGCCAGAGTAACCACGGCCTCCGCTAAATCCGCCGCCTCGGCCTCCGCCACCACCACCAGCGTGACCGCCACCGCCCCGCGCAAATGCGGATGGGATGAATGCCATCCCAATGATGACAACCGTCGTGATCAGCTTCGATTTCATAGCCAGTACCTCTGTTTGTCAGACAACGCTGAGATCCTCTCGTTTCCTCTCGCCCGATCTTGGCAGCCGCGGTTGAAGGAGTCCAGCCGCCGCATCGCGAACCTGCGGGTCGGACATGCGATAGATATTTCGATCGAGCAGGTAATGGATGAAGCCGGTGGCAAAGCCGAGAGCTACCAGCGCGGGCACCCAGTTCGACTCGCGCAGGCCAGTGGCGAAGGCGCCGAAGATCCGATCGCCATAGTAGGTGCCAACCTGCCGATTAGCTTCTACTTCAAAGAACGGCAGCAGCAGAACTGAGATCGCCGTGAAGAAAAGCAGTACAGCCCAAGGCCGGATGTTCATCTTGTGCAGCGCACCGCGAATTAGTCCGGAGCGCGGCGCAGCTTCAGCGCGCGGCAATTGTGAAGCCAGACCGGTCGCGAGGATCCAATGTTGCGACGTCCAGACGACGAGAAAGAGAAACAAGCTGCGAGGTCGCAATGCGAGTCCCACCATCAGCGCAATGCCAATGATGTACAAGACACGCGGCAGTGAGCGTTGCGATGCGCTGAATTCCGCCGCGAGTACCACCGCCGTCGTGATTAACAGGATCACCGTGCTGACAACGCGAATCGTGTCCTGCTGCGATACGACCCAGCTCGCGAGAGACCACCGATCAATCCAGTTGTCCTGATAGGCGACCGCACCTGCGAGAAGATCTGCGACGAAGACAAGAACGCCGCCGATGACAAGGGCGAAGAGCCGATCGAGTCGGCGCGTTCGAGTGGAACTCGCGCGAGCAGCGCGCACGCGATAGAGCGAGAGCGCACCGAAATGTTGCGCGGCGAAGTGCCACGTGACCCAGGCATAATCGACGAGCGCGAGGGCAACGAGCCGTTCCTGTCGCGTCCACGGCAGCACCAGATCTCCGGGCAAGAAAACGGCAAAGCACGTGAGCGTTACGAGAATCGGCAGAAGAACAAAGCGAACCGGCTGACTCCGAAGCAGTGGCCGATAAGCTTCCGTGCAATAAGCCAGCCATGTGCTGCCTAGCCGGTGCCCGATCCAAAAGAGCGCAGTCAGCGCGAGGTAAAAGATGTCGAGCGGACTCGATTCCGGATCGGCGTAGCCGTGCGCGAGCCAGAGAACAATCGGCGCAAGCCAGAGCGCGCTTTGCATCCAAAACGCATCCCAGACAGGTCCACGCACCCACGTTGAAGGCCGCTGCGTTGACCACTCTCGCGCGGGTTCGAGTTCAATGACCGCAGCGCTCACCGCGATGTCGCTCATCTACGGACAAGGTGCGCGATCCGCACTGCTGCGCCTATTGGACAAAAGTCCGATGGCCATTTCTACGAACGTCTACTAGCCTCGCGGCATGAGGATCCGCCTGCCGTCCGGCGTCTCGTTTCGCGATGATCTTCGCCTGTTGGTTTGGCAGCCTCGCGGGATTCTCAACGAAGCGCAGGTCGAGAAGGTCATTACCGCGCTCGAACGCGCCGAGGACGAA
>JBJMWV010000280.1:0-4598 GCA_045809985.1 Chthoniobacterales bacterium
CGGCGACCTTCCTGCGCGTGACGGTTGCTGTCTGATCGAACAACGCGACGTCTCTGACTCAGTTGATCACGAAAGAGTAGTCGTTCCTCGTTGCTCGAGCGAGCGCCTGCGCAAGCGATCAAAGCTGTATTGCGCGAGGTCTAATGGTTCCTTTCGGTCGGTCGTCTGCAGGTGGTGGAGCAAGCGTTCGCGGCGGGCCTTTTCCACTGGGTCGTCTGTCCGCGCGATCAGCGACCGCAGATCGTCTTCGGTCTCGTTTTGCGTTCTGTTCTTCAGGGAGAGCAGCGCGAGCCCCGCGAGCGGGAAGCGGTCGAAAGCGTCGAGCAGGAATTCGCGACAGGCCGGACTGTGGCGCAGGTGAAACCTGATATTCTGCTCGACTCCGCGGATTGGATATTGCGGGAAAGCAGCGGAGTGAATGATCGCTGAAGCGAGATTATCGAGGAGCAGCTCGGCCATCGCTTTTACTTCGTCGCTCGTAGCTCGGTCACCTTCCTTCCACTCCTTGTTGTCGTAGAAATACGGACGCAGGTAAGGACGTTCGACGAGCAGCGGCAAATGGTCGGAGGTCTCCGCCATGGCGCGCTGGACCAGGTGCATCTCGGGTTGCTGACGCGCGTTCTCGAGCTGGCGTCGCGCAGTCTCGAGTTGCTCGCGCGCGGCGCGGAGCTGGCGAACGAAAACCGAGAAGTTGAGCAGACCGGTGACGACCAGCAGCAGGGTGCCGCTGAGGGTCAGGATCGGAAGCCAGTATCCGGTATTCACTCTTCGTATTGTGCGGTGCGGACGCCGACTTCGTCCAAGTGCCGCAATAAGTCAGCGGGATCCTGATAGACGCGATACGCTCCGGCGCGTTCCAGTTCTTCCTGTCCGTATCCGCCGGAGAGGAAGCCGACGCCCAAAGCTCGCGCGCGCCGAGCCGCAAGCAGATCCCAGATGCTATCGCCGACGACAATCGAGTCGGTGATGTTCACGCCAAGGTGAGCCGCGGCCGCGATGAACAGGTCGGGATCGGGTTTCGCGTGTTTCACCATGTCGCGCGTGATCAGCGGAACGTCGCCGGTGAGCCCGAGCAATTCGAGCGATGCAGCGGCGCTGACTCGCCAGCCACTGGTTGCGATCGCCCAAGGCACACCCGCTTGCGTGAGGTAATCGAGTAACTCGCGCGCGCCAGGCAGTGGCCTCACCGTCGGAAGCATTCGGCGATACGCGGCGATGTGCACTTCCTGAAGCCGCGCGGTTTCCTTTGGCGAAACACTGCGCCCGATCTCGCGGAAGAGTGCATTCACAAACAAGCCACCGCTCATTCCGATCTGCCGATGAATGCGCCAGACCGCGAGCTCGATTCCGGACTCGGCGAGTGCTTCGCGCCACGCGACGACATGTTGATAAACGCTGTCGATCAGCGTGCCATCGAGATCGAAGAGGAACGCAGGACGACTCAACTCCTGCGCCGCTGGGGAGGGTGACATAGCTGTCTAGTAAGCCGATCCGCAGCCGCAGCAAGGGCGGTCACATTGCTCCGCAGCGCCAGCGAGAAAAGTTTGTGAAAGAGAATGACGCCGCGCGCAGGCGACGCCAGATTCCGAACTCAAATCCCAACTACCCGCATGAAAACATCCAAACTCATCCTTGCATTCACCATCTGCTGCGCAGCGCTCGTTAGCTCCCGCGCGGACAGCTTCAAGATCGATCCCGTCCACTCGTCCGTGATCTTCAACGTCAAGCATCTCGGCGTGACGAATTTCTACGGCGACTTCAAGGAGATCACCGGGATGGTCACGTTCGACTCGGCGGATCCTGCGAAGAGCTCGGTCGAACTCAGCGTTCCGGTCGAGAGTCTCGACTCGCGCAATCCGAAACGTGATCAGCATCTGAAGAGCCCGGATTTCTTTAACGCGGCGCAGTTCCCGACGCTCACCTTTAAGAGCAACAAGATCGAAGCGAGCGGCGACACTTACAAAGTGAGCGGCGATTTGACCATTCACGGCGTGACGAAGCCCGTGACGGTCGACTTCCACAAAGGCGCGGAAGCGAAGGGTCAGCAGGGCGAAGTCCGCGGAGGTGGCGAGACGAAGTTCACGATCAAGCGGAGCGACTACGGCATGAGCTTCATGCAGGGCGCGCTCGGCGATGAAGTGAACATCGTGCTCAGCCTGGAAGGCATCAAGCAGTAGTCGTTAGGCGAGCCGATGCCGCTCGCGCAGATGTTTCTGCTCAAGCAACTCGCGCCCGCGGCTTTGGTCGCGGGCGCGGTTGCGGCGGCTGTCTCTGCTCTCGCGCTGGTGTCGCGAAAGGTGGGCGTGCAGCAGGCGATCGCGGTCTTCGCGCTCGCGCTCGGCTACTTCGCCGGTCACTGGTTCGTCACCGGTTGGGCCGGCTTTCCGCCGACCGACACGACGAATTGGCTGCCGTACTTCGCGCTCGCGGAGGCCGTCGTTGGACTCGTTCTACTGCTCGTTAGGCGTAGGCCGGTTCGGTTGCTGATCGTCGGCGTCGTCGCAACCGCGGCGATGCGGTTGTTGGTGCAACCGAAGTTCCGCTATGTGTGGTCGTCGACTCGCGGTTGGATCATCGTGGTCTGCTTGTCGTTAGGCGTCGTGCTGATCGCGTTCGCCGTTGGCGGATTGATGCGGAGGTCTTCTCTTCGATTCGAGCCGCCGCTGCTTCTGCTCATCGTATGCGGCGGCACGTCCGCCGCGCTGTTGCTTTCCGGGAGCATCCTGTTAGGCCAGTTCGCGGTCGTTCTCGCCGCGGCAGTCGCGGGCGCATTCGTCGTCGCGATCCGTGAGAGCATTACCGGCGAAGCACTCGCGCTAGTCTTCTCACTCGTACTCGTCGCACTGCTCGTGAGCGGCTACTTCTTCGCGGAGTTACCTGCGGCGAGCGCGATTCTTCTCGCGGCTGCACCTTGCCTCGCGCTCATTCCGATGAAGTTCGTGGTGCGAGTTAGGTTGGTTTCGCTGCCGGTCGCGATCGCGCTCTTCCTCGCGTTTCGCGCTTCGCCGCCGCTGGACTACTAACTCTCGGCAGAGCGCGAGCGCCGCTGGGGCGCAAGCTCGTTCCGAATGCTGCTGACGAGTGCGTCTATGCGTTCCGCGGGAACATCGATGTCTTGCAGTAGAGCTTCGGCAAGCGCAGCGGCAGATTCGGCTTCGTCGTAGCGAATAATTGCTGCGCCGGCCTGGGTGAAGGCGTCGGATTGATTGATGTATGCAGCGCGCGTGAGGATGCGGATGACTGGCGCAACTTCGCGTGCGGCCTGGATGATGCGCAGGCTGATCTCGGCGTGCGGCACGGTCACAATCAGATACGCCGCTGCGTCTAATTTTGCGGCGCGCAGAATGTCCGCTCGCGAAGCGTCACCGAACATCGCTTCCTTCCCACGCTGTTGAAGCTCGAGGACAACATCGACGTTTGTCTCGAGGATCATCGGATTGATTCCGAACTCCGCGAGCAAACGCGTCACAGTCTGCCCGACTGGTCCGTAGCCGACTACGATCGCGCCGGGATCCTCGTGCGTGCGCTTAGCGGCGATCCTGTTTGCACGAGCGCCGAGTTTCTCGCTGCGCGTTGCGAGCCACGGCAATTTTGATAGCCGCGGTTCGAGACCGCGCGTCCAGCGAAAGATCAGTGGATTGAGGCTGATCGTGATGATCGCTGCACCGACCATGCCGTTGTGCCCGCTGTCCGGCATGAGACCGAGCGATTTCCCCATCTCCGCGACGATGAACGAAAACTCGCCGATCTGCGCGAGACCGGCGGCAAGCGTCAGCGCAGTTCGCACGGCATGCCCTGTCGTAACCACGATAAGAAAGGCAATCAATGGCGTGACGATGAGAATGATGCTCAAGACCCCGATGAGCACACCGGGCGCTCCGACCACCGCGCGCCAGTCGAACAACATTCCAACCGAGACGAAGAAGAGGACGGCGAAAACGTTGCGCATCGGCAGGACATCCGCTGCGGCCTGGTCGCTGACCTTTGATTGACCGACCACCATGCCGCCGAGAAAAGCGCCAAGCGCCATGGACGCGCCGAACGCCACGTAAGAGACCGTCGCGACACAGATCGCCATCACCAGCACGGTGAGGGTGAACAATTCAGCGGAACGCAATCGCGCGACGCGCAGGAGAAGCCATGGAATGAAGCGCGCGCCGGCCAGCATCATGATCGCAACGAGGAGCGCGAGCTTGGCGACCGCGATCACAACAGTGTGGCCGATGTTCGACGAGCCGCCGGCAGACGCCAATGCCGGCACCAACACGAGCACGAGGACCGTGACGATGTCCTGCACCACGAGCCAGCCGATCGCCGTGTGCCCCTCCGCGGTATCGACGATGCCGTTCTCCATCAACGCACGCAGCATGACGACCGTGCTCGCAACCGAGACCGCGATGCCGAGAATCAAACCGCTCTGCCAGCTCCAGCCGACCGCCACCGCCAGCGTAGTGCAGGCGAGAGTCGCGACCGTGCTTTGGATGAGAGCACCGGGAATCGCCAGCGCGCGGACCGCGAGGAGGTCCTTGAAGTTGAAATGCAGACCGACCCCGAACATGAGCAGGATCACTCCGATTTCCGCGAGTTCGGAAGCCATC
>JBJMWV010000281.1:0-3247 GCA_045809985.1 Chthoniobacterales bacterium
GCGGCATCCACGCCGAATTACGCGCGCATCAAGTCCGCGCAGAGCTCGACGCGAGCAACGACCATATCAAAGCCAAGATCTCCGCGGCCGAGCACATGAAGGTGCACACCATGCTCGTAATCGGAAACCGCGACATGGAAGCAAACGCAGTCAGCGTCCGCGTCCACGGCAAAGGCAATCTCGGCGCGAAGCCGCGGGCCGAGATCGTGACTGAGTTGCTGCAGTCGATCAAAGAGCGCGCCGCCTGAGCCTGGCCAAATTGGCCGTCGTTTTTCGAAAGGGATCCAGCTACGCTGCGCACGGTTCCGCAGCTCCCCATGAAAAACAACCTCATCGCCGCTCTTGTCACCATTCAAGCTTTGCTATCGCCGGTTGCCGGTTTTGCGCAGGGCGATCTCGCTCCACCGGCAGCGCCTGCTCCTACGATGAAGACGCTCGACCAGGTCGAGGCGCGTACGATCGTGAACGCGGCGAATACGCCCGGCGATGAAGCGAATACGTTCATCATTTCGCAGCCCGGCTCCTACTATCTTACCGGCAACATCACTGGTGCCGAGGGCAAGCATGGCATCAGTGTCGAGGCCGATGACGTGACGCTCGATCTCAACGGCTTCGCGCTGATCAGCGGCGGGAGTGGCACCGTACGCGGAGTGAATGTTCCCAGTGCGAAGATCAACTTCTGCGTTCGAAACGGGACGGTGCGCGGTTGGAGCGACGGCGGCGTCCGCGGCGAAGCTGCGACCGGAACCGCGGAAAAGCTGCGGGTGGCCGACAATCTGGGCGGCATCGGGCTGGCGATGGGTAATGGCTCGAGCATGCGCGATTCCGAGGCGAGCAACAACGCCACGGGCTTCTACGCGCCAGATCGCACCTCGATCAGCAACTGCATTTCCACGGTGAACAGCGGCGCGGGGATTCTCTGCACGAATTACGTCACAGTTCTGGATTGCACAGTGAGCCGCAACGGTGGCGTCGGCATCCAGCTCGGCGGCAGCAGCACCGTGACGCGATGCACCGTCACGCGGAATGACCTCGGCGGCATCGCGGAGAGTGGTGGCGGCTCGACCATCTCTGAGTGTACCGCCGGAAGTAACCCAGGGAACGGGATCGCGGTCGGCACCGGTTCGACGGTGCAAAACTGCACGGCGCGATTGAACACCGGCAGCGGGATTACCGCGATGACCGCATGTTACCTCACCGCGAACAAGTGTGACGGGAATGGCACTGGCATTAGTGTCACGGCGCCCGCAGACCACGGCGGAGCACAGAACCGGATAGACGGGAATAGCTGCACGAACAACAGCGTAGGCATCTCGGTCGCCGGCTTCTTCAACTTGACCGTCCGCAACCACGCGAACGGGAATTCCTCGCAGAACTACAGCATCTCAGCGTCGTTCTTGAACCAGACTGGCCCGATTGAAACCAGCGGTGGAACGATCTCTTCCACCTCTCCTTGGGCAAACTTCTAGTAACGTAGAGCAGTATATTGCGGCACGTGCCCACATCCGTGCGAAGCCAGGAGGCAACGTGATCGCGAAGCTGGTGCGCGGATTTCCACGCAGGCAGGGGGTTCGTCATCGGCGGTCCAACTGTCTCTTCGTAATTTAAGATGAGTCGAACTCTCGTTGCCTTTGTCGCTCTCGTTGCGATCGCGGGCGGCTTCTGGTTTCAATCGAGGCACCAACCGGACGCGAGCGGCACTTCCTCTGTCCCGCCGTCGCATCAGGACAGGCAGCAAGCGCTCTCGCAGGACGAGATCCTGCGGACCTGGGGCAACCCCGCGTCACTCTCTGATCACTTCGTGCGACATGGCGCCGACTTCGGCGCCCGCGATGCGCAAGAGTATGCGCGTATGGCGGCCGAGTTCTTACGTCGCGCCAGAGCCGAGGGCCTGTCGGCAAAGGTCAGCCAGCGTGGAGACATCCGCGTTTACGATCCGCGAAGCGGCGCCTTCGGAGCCTACAATCCGGATGGCACGACGAAGACGTTCTTCAAGCCACGGAGCCGCAGTTATTTCGACCGCCAGCCCGGGCGGGTAATCGACATCCGAACATGGCGCGCGCGATGAAGCATCGCTGCCCAGTTTGCGGATATCCGGAATTGCGCGAGAAGCCGCGCACCGACGATGGCGGCGCGTCGTTCGAGATCTGTCCAAGCTGCGGATTCCAGTTCGGCGTGACGGATGACGATCGTGGATACAGCTACAACGCATGGCGCGAGAAGTGGCGGCGAGCCGGCCTACGATGGTCGAGCGAGCAGAAGCCGCCGCGTCACTGGAATGCAGCAGCACAGTTGAAGAACGTCGACAGATAAGACTGCCTAACGAGCGCTCCTCCGGCTTCGCTGAGGCGCTATTGTCTCTCGACCACGCATCGTGCGCGTCGACCTCGACGTGATGGCGACGAAGAGGTACTTCTCAGCGCCACGAACTATGGGACCCATGACGAAGAGGTTCCGGCCGGTGCGAAGGCGAGCGATTACTCCTTCGTGATCCGCGTCGTGTAATCGGAGGTAAATTACAGACGCAACTTGTCGCGAGAGAGTTTTACCCGAAGGCGACGACCTTCAGCGCGCAAATTATTACGAGATTGCAGCGGTTTTACATCTCGATGGCGACGGGAGGCTCGAGATCGTCGTGGACTCCGGCTACTACGAAGGCGGCGAAGCGACGATCTACGGTTGCATGCGCGGTAAGATCAAAACCCTGCTCTCCGTCGGTTGCGGAGTGTAGGAACTGGAGCCGCGGTATCGTGCCGCGTCCAAACGCCCAGCCGCTCCAATTCGCTCGCCGCGAGATTCGCCCAATCACGGTTTGCGGCTGGACTCGCGGGGCTTGGATGAAGAATGCGCGCGATCTTTGGAGCTCCATCCGGAAAAGCAGATTGCGCGCGTTTCATGGCGAAGTCGCCGATGCCGATGAGCCACTCCGGTTGCAGCGTGTCGATGACCTGGCGCAGATGTGCATCGCAGGCCGCGAAGAGCGCCTCGCGTTCGCTCACGGGGAGCTTATCCGGTGTGCGATTGCATCCGCTCTCTTCGAGGAACGCGAGCGGGCAGTAGTTCACGACGAAGTGTTCGGCGAAGAACTTATCTGCAGTGCCGAAGCGCTGCGCGAACAGCCGCCACAAGCGTTGCCCGCTGATTTCCTTGCGCGGACAATCGAAGCCGCTGATCGGCCGCTTCGGATGCGTGCGCGTTGGTGACGCGATCGCCGCGCTGATGCCTAACCAGTCGCGCACCGCCGCGA
>JBJMWV010000282.1:0-3451 GCA_045809985.1 Chthoniobacterales bacterium
CTTTGATCAAAATGGCATGCAGATCGCGGCGAACGACAACTGGAAGGATGGCCAACCAGGCACAGCTAAGGCGACACTTCTCGCCCCGAGCGACGATCGCGAATCGCTGATTGCGTTACTGCTCGCGCCGGGACACTACACCGCGATCGTCCGTGGAAGCGCGAACACGACCGGTAATGCATTAGTAGAAGCTTTCCGGGTTCAGTAAGCTCGCCGCTCGACCGCTTAGTGTGCTTCGCAACGGCGCAGGCGGACCCTGCACGCCGCGTGAGCCGGGCGTAATCGCGCTATTTTTAAACAAAGGGCGGATGCTTGTCGCGGTGCGATAAAGAGGCGACAGGAATATCGCTCGTTATGCCACGCATCCCGACAGCCACCTACCGGTTGCAATTCAATCGGCATTTCACCTTCGCGCACGCGCGCGAGATCGTGCCCTATCTGAATTCGTTAGGAATAAGCGACGTCTACGCTTCGCCTTACTTCCAAGCGCGGGCGGAGAGCCTGCACGGCTATGACATTACCGATCACAACAAGCTCAATGCGGCAATCGGCTCGCGTGAGGATTACGACGCGTTTGTCGCCGAGTTGCAGAAGCACGGCATGGGTCAGGTGCTGGATTTTGTTCCGAACCACATGGGCATCGGCGAGCCGCTCAACCATTGGTGGATGGACGTGCTCGAGAATGGACCGAGCTCGGTTTACGCGCCGTATTTCGATGTCGATTGGGAGCCGCTCAAGCCGGATTTGCGCGACAAGGTTTTGCTTCCGGTCCTCGGCGATCAATACGGGCGCGTGCTGGAGCGTGCCGAACTGAAGGTGCGCTACGAGGCTGGCGCGTTCTATCTAAAGTACTACGAGCACGAATGGCCGATCGCACCGGGAACGTATCGGCACATCCTGCAGATCGCGCTGGCATTTCTCGAGCCCTACAAGGAGCAGGTCTTCTACGCGGATTTCCAGAGCATCATCACGGCGCTCGATAATCTGCCGCGCCGCAATGAGACGGATCCGGAGCGGGTTGAGTTGCGCGCGAGGGAGAAGGAAGTGGTGAAGCGCCGGCTCGATCGCCGTTGCCATGAAGCGCCGCAGGTGCTCGATGCGATTGAGCACGCGATCGTGAAGATCAACGGCACGGCGGGCGATCCGCGCAGCTTTGACTTGCTCGATGGGCTGCTGAACGAGCAGGCCTATCGCCTCGCGTTTTGGCGCGTTGCGGCAGAGGAGATCAACTACCGCCGCTTCTTCGATGTGAACGATCTCGCGGCGATCCGCATGGAGCTGCCGGAGGTGTTCGACACCGCGCACAAGTTGCTGCTCGAGCTCGTTGCGCAGAAGGCGGTGACCGGGCTGCGCATTGACCATCCGGACGGTCTTTACAATCCGCGCGAATACTTCACGAAACTGCAGGAGCGTTGTGCGGAGGCGCTTAGCGTCTCATTGCCGGAAGATAAACGCGCGATCTACCTCGTGGTCGAAAAGATCCTTTCCGGCCAAGAGCGTTTGCCTAACGACTGGCCGGTGCACGGCACGACCGGCTACGATTTCGGGCGAATCGTGAACAGCGTCCTGTGCGACGCGACCGCGGAACAGGCGATCACGAAAACGTTCCGCCGGTTCATCGGTCACTCGATGCACTTCGGGCATCTGGTTTACGCAAAGAAGCGGCTCGTCATGCGGCTCTCGCTTTCGAACGACGTGAAAGTGCTCGGGAATCTGCTCGATCGCCTTTCGGAAAAGAATCGCTGGTTCCGCGATTTCACACTCGATCAGCTCAACCTCGCGGTCCGCGAAACGATCGCGTGCTTCCCAGTTTATCGCACTTACGTCACGCCCGAGGGAAACGTGAGCGATGAAGATCGAGCGGTCGTCGAGCGGGCAATCGCCACGGCCAAGCGACGCAACCCCGCGATCGAAGGATCAGTCTTCAATTTCCTGCGGGACATCCTGCTCTTTCGTTTCCCGGAGAATCTCAACGACGACGCGCGCGCCGAGCACGTGCACTTCGTCCTGAAGTTTCAACAGGCGACCGGGCCGATCATGGCGAAGGGGCTGGAGGACACGACGTTTTATATCTTCAACCGGCTTGCAGCGTTAAATGAAGTCGGCGGTGAGCCGCAGCAGTTCGGGATCAGCATCGAGGACTTCCATAACGAGCAGCGTTGGTATCAGCAGCACTGGCCCTCGACGATGCTCGCCACTTCAACGCACGACACGAAACGCAGCGAAGACGTGCGCGCGCGGATGATCGCGATCTCGGAGATTGCGGACTTATGGCGCAGCTCAACGACGCGTTGGCGCACGCTCAATCGCAAAGCAAAAACCCGGATCGACGAAGACGAAGCGCCGGATGCGAACGAGGAATATCTGCTTTACCAAACGCTGCTCGGCACCTGGCCGGTCGAGGCTTCGGGCAAAGCCGTCGCGGAGGCGAGCGATGAATACATCACGCGTATCCAGGAGTACATGGCGAAGGCGCTGAAGGAGGCGAAGATCAACACGAGCTGGATTCAGCCTAACGAGCAGTGGGACAACGCGGTGAAGGAATTCATCGCGCGCATTTTGGAGCGCGGCGCGAAGAACAAATTCGTTCCGTCGCTTGCTCCCGTCGTCGAGGAAATTGCGCGACTCGGCGCGATCAATTCACTCTCGCAGGTTCTGCTGAAGCTGACTGCGCCGGGCGTTCCCGATACTTATCAAGGCACTGAAATCTGGGACGACAGCCTGGTCGATCCTGATAATCGCCGGCCGGTCGATTACGCTAAGCGGCGCGAGATGCTCGGCAGCCTAACGAATGCTTCGCCGGAGGATCTGCTCGCAAATTGGCCAGACGGGCGCATCAAACTTTTCCTGATCAGCCGACTGCTGACGTTTCGTCGTGAGCATCCGGATTTGTTCCTGAAGGGAAGCTACACACTGCTCCCGGTCACCGGCACACACGCGGAGTCGTGCATTGCGTTTGCGCGTGAGCACAACGGCGAGCGCATAGTGGTTATTGCGCCGCGGCTCTCATCGCGTGTCGGCTTTCCGGCAATCGCTGAACGCTGGCAGGACACCTCGATCGCATCGCCTAACGTAACCGGCGCACGCGATCTCTTCACCGGTCGCGAGATCAACGGCGAAATCCGCCTCAGCGAGGCATTGGTGCAGTTGCCGTTCGCGGTCTACTTCACCGGCCGATAACCGCGGACGAATCCGTCCGAGAGCGTTCCGATGAACGCGAAGAAGCGGGAGATGTTCTCGCCGATCTCGGCACCGAATCCGGCGAACGTGATCTGCGGCGAAGCGAGCACGAGGAGCACGCTGAGCAGAAGCAGATTCATGAAGTAGATCACGACTAACGCGAAGAAGGTGCCGTGATCGGTCAGGTCGGTCTGACTCTTCGGAATCATCCAGAGCGTGAAGGTGAAATGGAACGCCCAGGTGATTCCGATGATCGCGTAGAGCAGGCGTC
>JBJMWV010000283.1:0-4580 GCA_045809985.1 Chthoniobacterales bacterium
CGCGCGCTGGATCTATCCGAAGAGGCGAACGCCGATCATGTCTACATCGATGACGGCGGCGATCACGTCGGCGCGGCCACGAATGCGTTTCGGGATCCGCAGATCTACGCGTGGCTACTGAGGAAGCGACTGTGACGCTTCGATCTGCGGCTCGGCATGTCGTCGTGCTGGTTCGTCTGCGTGCCAGCCCCATAAGGCAAGCATCACGCAGAAGCTGACCACGTATGCCGGAATGATGTACCAGCCGTGACGCAACCACTCGGTCACGGACCGCGCTTCGCGGTACATGTTGCAAAGAGCGACCCCTGACGATGAGCCGAACCAGATCATCGACCCGCCGAAGCCAACAGCATACGCGAGGAAGCCCCAGTCATAGCCGCCTTGCTTTATCGCGAGCGCGGTGAGCGGGATGTTGTCGAAGACAGCGGAGAGAAAACCGAGACCGAACGCGCTTTGCCAAGATGCGGTAGGCAAACTCTCGACCGGCATGAGCGAAGCCGCCGTCACGAGCGCGAGGAGAAAGAGCGACCCGCGGAGAGAGCGCGGAAGCAGCGACCAGTTTGGACTTCGCACCGGAACGGAGAGAAGCATCGCGAGCCAAACCGCCACCCCGATGAACGGGAAGTGATCCGCCTGCTGCGGGAACTTCAGGTTCACCACCACGTTCGTCGTGATCGCGAAGACGAGGATGAGCAGAACGATTCCCACGCGCAGCCAATCCACTGGCGGCCGCGTCTCGGCGCGTTGCATGATCGGCGAATGCTTCTGTTGTCTGATCGCCGCCGGAATGCCGAAGATGAAAAGCGCGATCGCGGCCGGGATGATGGCCTCGAAGACGCGCGCCGGTGAGATCCCGGCGATCCACATCATCGTAGTCGTCGTGTCACCAACCACACTCCACGCGCCGCCGGCATTCGAGGCGGCGACGATCGCGGCGATGAATGCGATGTGCACTTTGCCGCGATAAAGCTGGTGCGCCATCGCGCCGCCGATCAACGCGCCGGCGATGTTGTCGAGAAAACTGGAGAGGATCCAGACGATCGCGAGCAAAGCGAGACCGCCTTTCCAATCATGCGGGAGAAACTTCGGGAGGAGCGCCGGGAGATGGCTGGTTTCGAAATGATCCGAGAGCAAAGCGAAGCCAACGAGGAGACAGAGGAGGTTGGCGAGAATGACCCATTCATGGCCAAGATGCGCGAGCAGACCACCGAAGCCGAGGCCGGGTTTGAAGCCGGTGAAGGCGAGCTTGTAGAGCACGATCGCGGCTAGTCCGAACAGCGAGACGCGCAGTGTGTGGTGATGAAACACCGCGACCGCCGCGAGCATGAGCCCGAAGAGAATGAAGTCGATTGGAACGCCAGCCATCGCAGCGTTTTCCGTAAGGTCCGGCCTAACGAGTGGCAATCGAATTCGAGAGTAGCTGTGCGATTGTTCTTCTCTCGTTAGGCGATTGACCGGCGTGCGGCTTTGGGCTTCGCTCCGCGATTCCGAAACGTCCAATGATGCACAAACGTTTCCGTCTTCTCTTTTTCGCGGTGAGTGCGCTTTCGGTGCAGCTCGCGAAGGCGTGTGATGTTTGCGGCTGCTACATGCCGGACCCGGGCGCGCTATCGCCGACGATGTCTCCGAATGGCGGTGCGCAAGCGAGCTGGATCACGAATGCCTACTTCGCGATCGCGGAGCAGTTCACACATTTCGGGACGTTGCAGTTCGCAGGCGATGAAGTTGCGAACCCGACCGGCCAGTATCTCGACAGCTCGATCACGCAACTCGTCGCCGGCTACAACTTCACTTCGCGGTTCGCGCTGCAGCTCAACGTGCCGCTGATCTATCGCTCGTTCGAGCGGCCGGAAGGATTCACGATCGATCGCGGAAGCGAGTCAGGCTTGGGCGACGTTTCGTTACTTGCGAACGTGCTCGTCTACGCGCATCAATGGGGCGGACGGCGCGGCGTTGATTTCTCCGATCCGAAAACTCCGATCGTCGTGACGCACGACTTCGGTTCAGCAGTTGCGATTTCGCTCGTTGGCGGATTGAAATTTCCGACCGGCGGCACGTCTCGCCTGAAGGAGGAGTTCAACGAGATCGCAATTCCCGGAGCGCCCGAGAGCGGAATTCACGGCCACGATCTCACGCTCGGGAGCGGTTCGTTTGACGGGATCTTCGGACTGCAGACATCGCTCCGTCATCAGCGCTTCTTCTTTGACGCGGCCGTGCAATACACGCTGCGGAGCGAAGGCGCGCATCGATACGAATTTGCCGATGACGTGACCTGGGACGGCGGTCCCGGCGTTTACCTCATTCAGAACGAACGCGCGAAGGTCGGACTTCAGTTCGTCGTCTCAGGCGAGCACAAGGGGCATGACGAGTTCCGTGGCGAGCGAACCGAAGACACCGCGATTGCCATTGTCGCCGTAGGTCCACGCGTCGTTGCGTCGGTAGGCAGACTCAATGGTGAGCTCGGTGTGGAGTTGCCCGTTTCGATCGATAACAGCGCGTTGCAGGTCGTGCCCGATTATCGAATTCGGGCGGCGGTTTCGGTCCGCTTTTGATCGTCGCTACAGCGCGAGCATCCGCGTGATCGCCGCAAGCATCGAGGTCTTGCTGCATGTCGGCTGAAAACGTTCGAGCCACGTCCGCACCGCATCCTCCGCGGAGACGATCGGCAGCATTTTGAGCTGCGTTACCGGTGTGATCTCGCCATCGATCACGACGGGCCACGCATAGCAGCGCTGCGCGAAGATATGTTGCTCGAGCTCGAAAGCCGCGACCATTCCCTGCCACTGGTGGTCACCGCAGGTCACCGTCACGGGCATGGAAGCGAGTGGCCGCGCAGCGCAATCGTGCTCGAGCTCAACCGCGTCCTGAAGTTCCGCGATGTGCTTGTTCAGCTGGTAACATCCGCGCGGCGCTTCCACTGGATGAAACGACCACGCGTCCGGCCCGGCGGTTACAGAATAATTTCTCCCGCGCCCGAGCGGCATTTCGATTGCGTCGTCACCGCGATGCGCCGTAGGAACAGCCCGTATGGCGACCAATACTATCCGGCTTCATCGCGTGCTTCGTGCCGCCCCTGAGACGATCTACCGCGCGTTCCTCGACGCCGACGCGAAGGCGAAGTGGCTTCCACCAAATGGCTTCACCGGCAAGGTGCACCACATCGATCCGAAGGTCGGCGGCAGCTACAAGATGTCCTTCACCAACTTCGCCACCGGTACGACGCATAGCTTCGGCGGGAAGTACGTCGAGCTGACGCCGCACGAGCGCATTCGCTACACCGATCAATTTGATGATCCGAATCTCCCGGGCGAAATCCAAGTGACGATCACCTTAAAGAAGGTCTCGTGCGGAACGGAACTGAACGTCGTGCAGGAAGGTGTGCCGGATGTAATTCCCGCGGATGCCTGCTATCTCGGCTGGCAGGAGTCGCTCATTCTCCTCGCGAAACTCGTCGAAGCGGAGATTCCTGACTAACGAGTGATCGACGCAGTGCGTCGCTTCTCGTCAGTTCGTGCTCACCTGCGCAGCGAGACGCAGCGAGTTCCGCTCTTCAACGATGGCGCGGGAGATCTGCTCCGCGATCGTCTGGCGATAGCGCGGATTGCTCGCGAGCGCGACGTCCTGCGGATTCGTCAGGAAACCGCATTCGGCCAGGACGGCTCGCATGCGGGTGTTCCGAAGGACACGGAAGCCGGCCCGTTTCACACCGCGATTATCGCCGCTGGTGGTTGCCGCCAGGTTCCGCTGAATGCGCCCGGCAAGCGCCGCTTCAGTCGGCGCGGCGTAGTAGGTCTCGACGCCGCGTGCGCTTCGCCGCGTCGCGGAGTTGAAATGGATGCAGAGGAAGATCGCGTCGCGATAGGCATTCGCGATCGCCACCCGGCTATCGAGCGGAATGAAGCGGTCATCGCTCCGCGTCATCACAGTCTTGAGGCCAGAGTGCGACAGCGAGCGCTCGATCCGCTTAGCGACGTCGAGCGCTACGTCCTTCTCCGGGATGATGTTTTGCCGAATGCCGCCCGGATCGAAGCCACCGTGACCGGCGTCAATTACCACGGTCGAAAACGGCACGACCGGCGCATTCTTGTGAATCGCACGCGCCGCGGATCGGTGTTGCTTGCCGTTGTTGCGGCGCTGTTTCGCGCCAGCGTCTGCCGGAGTTAGAAAAGGAATCGCGAGCAGAAGCACTAGCGCGACCCGAAAGCAGCGATGCGAAATATTCCTGCGGGACATGGGGGTTGCCTAAGCAAGTCGAGGGCCGCGCAAACCAGCGGCGTTCGCGACCGGCGCTAGCCACATAATGTGAACGCAACCCCGTCGCAAGTTGCGCGGTCGAATTCTTGCCCTTGAAATCAGGCGCCGCGACGACAGGTAAATGGATGCCGCGCGCTCCGATCACATTGGACGATCTGCGCCGATGCGCGGTCGCGCGTTCACTCTTTCCCGCGACGACGCTCCGGCGCGCACTGAAACGCTTCGGGTTCGTCCAGGCTGATCCGATTCGAGCGCCCGCCCGCGCGCAGGATCTGATCCTAAGACACAGGGTCAAAGGCTATCGCGCAGGCGACCTCGAACGATAC
>JBJMWV010000284.1:0-1766 GCA_045809985.1 Chthoniobacterales bacterium
CTTCGTGCGTCCGGATACCGAAGGGAGTCGGGCTTACGCGTATGTCTACGCGACGTGTGCAGAGCGTTACGAGTGGCGCGGCGCTGAATCGGGCAGCACGCTGGATAGCTAGACGATGTCCTTGTTCCGGTCGTAAGGAATGATGTTGTCCCATTCCTCGGCGGCGGAACGTGCGACGAAGGCGACCACTGGATCGGTGTCGCTCATGTTGAAGACTTCGTGCGGCACGTCGGGCTTGATGTAGATGAAATCGCCCGCCTCATTTTCGATCACCTGCTTGAGCCCGGGCCCGAACTCGTGTCTTACGCGGCCTTCAAGAATGTAGAGGATCAGCTCGAAGCCGAGGTGAATGTGCGCGTAAGCCACACCGCCGGGCGGGATGGTCGCGATGTTCGCGGAGAGCCTGGTCGTGCCGACATTCTTACCGGACATGCCTTGCTTGTAATGGATGCCGTTCCAATCGCGTCGCGCGCCGCCGCCGCGAATGGTCAGGATGCCACCGTGATCTTCAACCGCGCTGAGTTGTATGTCGTTCTTGGCGGAGTTCATTGAGTTGTCCTCAGTTGTGACTAGCTAACAGAAGCAAGCGCGTGAGCAGAGCATTCGTCAAAGAAGATGTCGATCCGCCGGAGCGTTCCGGGCGGACGCGTTCCGCATCTGGTTTGCCGCCCGGCGCGACGAACTACATCACAGCGCGTGGGGCTCGCCGCTTGCGCGCAGAGTTGGAGAAAGCACAGCCGGATCGTCGAGCTGAGTTGAAGGAGATTCTCGCGTCAGTCAGGATCGTTGAACCGCCTGATGAACCGTCCGAGAGCGTCGCCTTCGGCGCCGTCGTGACGGTGGAAGATCAAAGCGGCGAAACACAGAGCTACCAAGTCGTCGGCGTGGAGGAGTTAGACTTCACGCCAAACGCCGTGAGCTGGATTTCGGCGATGGGAAAGACGCTACTCGCGGGGGAACTGGGCGATCGCGTCACACTTGGCGACGCGGGTACGGTCCGCATCGTGAAGGTCGATTACCCGCAGGATTAGACGTCGATCGTCGCACCGATTTTCGGGAGCAGTAGTTCCTTGCTCGCAGCCTTCGCCGTTTTCAACGCGGCGTCGCGATCGAGCTTGATCGGCGGAAACGTGTCGTAGTGCACGCCGACGAATTTGTTCACGCCGACGAACTCCGCCGCGCGACACGCATCCTCGATTCCCATCGTGTAGAAGTCGCCAATCGGGAAGACGGCGAAGCGCAGCTTGGGATGATCGCGGAGCAACTGCATGTCCATCGTGAGCGCAGTGTCGCCGGAGTAGTAGAAGTTCCCGTCGTTCGTTTCGACCACGAACCCCGCTGGATTCCCGCCGTAGCTGCCGTCCGGCATCGAACTGCTGTGGATCGCGTTTGTCAGCTTCACGCGGCCGAAGGGCATCTTGGCCGCGCCTCCATGATTCATCCCCTGGACATTCTTCACGCCCTGCTTCTCCAGCCACTCCGAGGGCTCGAATGACGTGATGACAGTCGCGCCGGTGCGATCCGCGATCTCTTTTAGGTCCGCGACGTGATCTCCATGACCGTGCGAGACGAGGATGAAATCCGCCGCGACCTTGCTCACGTCGATCTCTTTCGCGAGCGGGTTCGGTTTGATGAAAGGATCGAAGAGCAGCGTCTTGCCGCCGGCTTGCACCGCGAAACATGCGTGACCGTAATAGGTGAACTTCATGCGCTTAGTTTGAGCAGGAACGTGCGCGAGTCACGGAGCAGATGCGCAGCGTTTCTGA
>JBJMWV010000285.1:0-2298 GCA_045809985.1 Chthoniobacterales bacterium
GTCGAGGAATCTCCGTGCAAGAACCACGAGGATTCCTCCACTGCGCTTCGCTCCGGTCGGAATGACATCGCATCAGCGCGAAACATCCTGATCACGTTCTGGGTTTCCGTTCCCGCGAAAACCGATGCGCGCGAGTTCTTTCAGTTTCTCCAGCAGCAAGGCTACCTGCGCGTCTGGCTGAATGGCGAAGTCGTGCGCGCCGATACCGACGCAAAAATTGATCGCCTCGGCGCGCGCGTGCAGGTCATCCAGGATCGGATTGCGGTCACTGACGAGAATCGTGCGCGTATTGCTGAAGCGCTCGAGACAGCGCTGCGTTTTGGAAAAGATCGCGTCAACATCATCGAGACGGAGACGAAGCAGGAGCATCCGTTCTCGACCGGCTGGCATTGCGCGCATTGCGATCTCGACATTCGGCCGCCGTCCGCAGGCTTGTTCAGCTTCAATAACCCGCTTGGCGCTTGTCCAGACTGCCGCGGGTTCGGTCGAACGATCGGCATCGATCTGAACCGTGCGATTCCTGATCGTTCATTGAGCGTCGCAGAAGGTGCGGTGCGCGTGTTTCGGGGCGCGGAGATGGGCGAATCGCAAAAGGATCTGCTTCGTGCGTGTGCTCGCGAGGAGATTGATGTGCATACGCCGTTCGAAGAGCTGCCGAAATCTGATCAGGATTTTGTGACCAACGGCGAAAAGGGTGGCGGCGAGTACAGCGACGACGATTACGAGAACGACCGCTGGTACGGGGTGCGCGGCTTCTTCAAATGGCTCGAAAGCAAAGCCTACAAAATGCACGTCCGGGTGTTGCTGAGCCGTTATCGCAGTTACACGACTTGTCCGAGCTGCAGCGGCGGACGTTTCCAGCCGGAGACGCTCAACTTCAGGCTGGTCGGTCCCAACGATCGGCAGTTCACGCTGCCGGATTTTAACGCGCTGTCGGTGAAGGAGGCCCGCGAGGTCACTGCGCATGCCTTTATTCAGCAGAGCGACACAACGGCGGAGATGTTGCGCAATGAAGTCGGCGCGCGACTGCGTTATCTCTGCGACGTCGGCCTCGGCTATCTCACGCTCGATCGCTCGACCCGCACATTGAGCGGCGGTGAAGTGCAGCGCGTCAATCTTACGACCTGCCTTGGCGCTTCGCTGGTCAACACGCTCTTCGTCATGGATGAACCAAGCGTCGGGTTACATCCGCGCGACGTCGCTCGACTGATCGGCGTGATGGAGAATCTGCGCGACAAAGGCAACACGCTGCTCGTGGTAGAACACGAGGAGTCGATCATCCGTGCGGCGGACAATCTGATCGATATCGGTCCCGATCGCGGCGAACGCGGCGGCGAGCTCGTCTTCAACGGCAGCATGAACGATCTGTTGAAGACGCGTTCGCTCACCGGGGACTATCTTAGCGGTCGCATCTCGATCCCGATCCCGAAGAAGCGCAGGAAATTTTCACATGCGCTCAAGATCACCGGCGCGCGCGAGCACAACCTGAAGAACATCAACGTCGACCTTCCGCTCGGCGTTTTCACCTGCGTGACCGGTGTTTCCGGCTCGGGCAAATCGACGCTCATCCACGACGTGCTCTATCGCAATCTGCTGCGCGCTCGCGGCCAGGCGACCGAGCAGGAACCCGGCGCGTGCAAATCGATTGTCGGAATTCATCGCGTCGGCGAGGTCGTGATGGTCGATCAGACACCGCTCTCGCGCACGCCGCGCTCGACACCGATTTTGTATCTCGGGCTTTACGATCGGGTGCGGGAATTGTTCGCCGCGTTGCCGGAAGCGCAGGCGCAGGGACTCACCGCCGCAGCCTTCTCATTCAACTCCGGCAGCGGACGTTGCGAGCGCTGTTGCGGCACTGGGTTCGAAAAAATTGAAATGCAGTTCCTGAGCGACCTCTATGTGCGCTGCGCGGAGTGCGAAGGTCGCCGATTCCAGCCGCACGTCCTGAAAGTGAAACTGCACGGCCGCTCAATTCACGACGTCCTGGAGATGACGGTGAGCGAAGCGATTCAGTTTTTCGCGTTGATTGGCGAAACGGAAAAGCTTGGCAACAAACTCGACGTGCTCGATGAAGTCGGGCTCGGTTATCTGCGGCTTGGCCAACCGTTGAACACACTTTCTGGCGGCGAATCGCAACGGCTGAAGCTCGTCGCGCATTTGGGGGGAAACCGCGAAAGCCGAACGTCGACCGCCGAAGATCGAAAGCTGTTCATTTTCGACGAGCCGACGACGGGGCTGCACTTCGACGACGTGGCGATACTGCTGCAGGTTTTTCAGCGGCTCGTTGCTGAAGGCAAC
>JBJMWV010000286.1:0-9323 GCA_045809985.1 Chthoniobacterales bacterium
GAAATTTTTGCCCGCGAATCTCGATCTCGAGCTCGCTCCCGATTTTCGCCAACTCCGTGGGCAGATAAGCCATGCCGATCCCTTCGCCCATGCTCGGCGAGAGCGTGCCGCTATTCACTTCACCTACGCGCTGCCCGTTCGCGAAGACGCCGTAATGCGGACGCGGCGGCGGTCCTTTTTGCTTCATCCGAAATGGAACGAGTCGGCGCTTGAGACCTTCCTCTTTGGCTTTCGCAAGCACTTCGCGGCCGGTGAAGTCCGTCTTCGTCAGGTCGACGAAGAAGCCGAGTCCGGCTTCGAGTGGATTATGTTCCGGCGTGAGATCGTTGCCGTTTAGCGGATAACACATCTCGAGTCGGAGTGTGTCCCGCGCGCCGAGTCCACACGGACGAATGCCGAGATCTTTTCCTTTCTCGAGCACGGTCGTCCAGAAGCTCGGCGCGTATTTCGATTCAAAGAAAACTTCGACGCCGTCTTCACCGGTGTAACCGGTGCGTGCGATAGCGAGCGACATCACGCCCATCTCGGCGTCGACGATCGTATTCCGTGCCGGCAGCTCAAAACTTTCGCCTAACAAGTGCTTGAACAACTCGCCCACGCGCGGTCCCTGAATGGCGAGCCCTGCATAGTTCGCGCTGCGATTCCCCAGCTTCACCTCCGGTAAGATGTGCGCCTGCAACCACGCGAAATCCTCATCCGTCCGTGAAGCATTCACCACGAGCAGATACTTCTCCGACTCAATCCGATAGACGATCAGATCGTCGATGATCCCGCCGTTCTGATTGAGCAGAAAAGTGTATTGGCCGCCGCGCACTTCGAGCTTGTCGACGTTGTTCGTCAGCATGCGATTGAGCCATTCACCCGCGCGCGCGCCGGTCGCGATCAACTGACCCATGTGCGAAATATCGAAGACGCCGACGTTCTTCCGCACCGCGTTATGTTCGTCGCTAATGCTGGTGTATTGCACCGGCATCAGCCAGCCGCCGAAGGGGATAATCTTCCCGCCGGCGCGCTGATGTTCCTGATAGAGCGGCGTAGTTTTCCCTTCGGCGTCGCTCATGCGCGGAAGCTAGGCGGCGGGTTGCGCGGCGTCAACGAAGTGGGTAGTGGAACCGCGGCTAAGTGTGATTACGAACAATAAACGATGACGTGGCTGGATAAACTCGAGCGCCGGATCGGCTTCATTGCGATTCCCGGACTGATCCGAATCGTGGTCGCATTCACCGCGCTCGTTTACGTCCTGACTTTTTTGAACCCGGAGTTTCTCTCCGTGCTTTCACTCGATCCAAATCGGATCCGACAAGGTCAGGTCTGGCGCCTCATCACTTACCTCTTCCTGCCAAGCTCGCCTGCACAGCCAGGCGCAATGCTCTCGCCATTGTTCGTTGTGATGGCGCTCTGGTTTCTCTGGTTCATCGGTGAAGGACTCGAACGCGCGTGGGGCGCGTTCCGGCTCACGCTCTACTTCCTTGTCGGAATGATCGGCACGACGATCGCGGCGTTCGTCTTCGGCGCGCAGTTCTCAAACAGCATGCTCGCCGCGTCACTGTTCTTCGCCTTTGCCTGGTTCCATGGCGACGAAGTCATCTACGTCCTCTTCATCCTGCCGATGAAGATCAAATGGCTCGCCTGGATCTCGGCCGCATTCATCATTCTCGGTTTCGTCACCGGCCCGATGTCGCTCCGCATGGCGACCGTCGCGGCGCTGAGTAACTACATCATCTTCTTCGGCCCGGAGATCTTTCAGCGCACGCGACATCGCCAGGAAGTCACGGTGCGGCGGAAGCGCTTTGAAATGCAGACCCGCTCGACCGAGGAACCACTGCATCGCTGCGCAACCTGCGGCGCGACTGAAGCGAGCGATCCCAATCTGGAGTTCCGCGTCGCGCGCGACGGCGAGGAATATTGCATGAATCATCTGCCTAGCGCCGCGGCAACTGCTCGTTAGGCTGTCGTATGCACGAGAACGACGGACCGCTCATTCCCGAACAAGGCTGGCATTGCCTCCATCTGTATTACCGGATCGAGTTCGGCCAGTGGCAGCTCCTGAGCGCCGAAGAGCAACGCGAAGCGAAGACGCGCCTCGCTACGCTCGTGCAGGAAGTCCGCGCGCTCGAGAACACGCAGTTGCTCACCATGAGCGTGGTCACGCCGAAAGCCGATCTCGGGTTCATGTTGATCACGCCCGATCTGCATACCGCGAACCGGATCGAGAAGCAGATCAACCTCTCGTTAGGCGCGGATGTGCTCGTGCCGGCCTACAGCTACCTCTCGCTCACAGAAGAGAGCGAATACCGCACGAGCGCGGAGGAGTACGCGCATATTCTCGAGCACGAACAAAAGATTGCGCCGGACTCCGACGAATTCGCGAAGTCCATGGCCGCGTTCGACGAGCGGATGAAACATTACCGGCACGAGCGCGTTTATCCGACGCTGCCTGATTGGCCGGTCGTCTGTTTCTACAACATGACTAAGCGCCGCGGCGAACAGCGGAACTGGTACTCGTTGCCCTTCGAAGACCGCCGCAAGCTCATGCTTGGCCACGGCGCAGTCGGGCGGCAGTACGCCGGCCGCGTGAAGCAGCTCATCACCGGTTCGACCGGGCTCGACGATGCCGAGTGGGGCGTCACGCTCTTCGCGCGCGACACTTTCCAGATCAAATCGATCGTCTACCAGATGCGCTTCGATCCGGTCAGCGCGGACTACGCCGACTTCGGCGAATTTTTTATCGCGCTGCAACTGCCGCTCGACGAATTGTTCCGTCGCCTCCAGCTTTAGCACTCTTCCGCTTCCTTTTAGTCTTACTCTAGAGGACGCAGACGAAGATTCAGAGGGAGAGGAAGATTATGAATGGATGGGTGGCAGAGTGGTCTAATGCGCACGCCTGGAAAGCGTGTTTGCCGCAAGGCAACCAGGGTTCGAATCCCTGCCCATCCGCCATGGCTCTCGTTAGGCTGCTCGCTGTTCTGTCGACGTTAACGGCGACGGCGTTCGCGCAGGAAAACATCGCGACCGAACCGCCCACCTTCGAAATGGCGAAGCGGCAATTTGAAGCGGGAAAAACGAGCGAAGCGATGGCAACGCTCGATGGTGTCGACCGAAAAATGGGAGCGACCGGAAAGACTCTCGACCTGCGTGGCAGCATCGCGGTGGAGCAGGGACAAATCGATGAAGCGGCGAAGATGTTCACCGCGGCTTCTGAGAAAGAGAAAAACAACCTCGGCTCACTGCATCGCGGCGATCTGCTGCTGCGCCAGAAGAAATTCGCGGAGGCGCGCGAAGTGTATCGCGGGGGAACGAAATTGACCGACATCCTCGGCATTTACGAACGGCTGCGGTTCGGAATCCTGCTCACCTATCTTGCCGAAAAGAAAGATGCGGAGGCGCAGGAGGCGCTCGGCGAAATCCGCTTTCCTTCGGAGAGCGGCGCTTACTACTACGCGCAGGCGGCGTGGGCTTACGCGCATGGCCAAACGCGCGACGCTGAGAAGTGGATCAAGCGCTGCGAGGATATCTTCGGCAAGAAAGTGACGCCCTGGTTTGCGCGCGAACTTTACGAGATGGGCTGGTCAAAAACCAAGCCGCCCACGAGTGCGGATTAGTACTCGTTAGGCGACCCTCGCCTAGTCTCGCCGCGTCAGGATCTGGACGTTCTGCCGCACTTTCAAAATGCTCGAAGCAGCGAGCACGCCGCGGAAATTCGCGCCCGGATAAACAATGCTGTCGCGGCCAAGGAGCGAACCGGGATTGATCACCGCGTTACATCCGACCTCCGTGCGGTCACCGATGATCGCGCCGAACTTCCGCAACCCAGTGCCGATCGTGCCATCGCTCGCCGTCACGGTGATCTCGCGATGATCGAGCTTCACGTTCGACAAGATCACGCCGGCGCCGAGATGCGCTTTGTGGCCGAGGATCGAATCGCCCACGTAGTTGAAATGCGGCACCTGCGCTTCATCGAACAGGATGCAGTTCTTGAACTCGCATGAGTTCCCCATCACCACGCCGTCGCCCGCGATCACGTTCTCACGGACGTAACATCCGCTGCGGATTTCGCAGTTCTCACCGATCCACGCCGGCCCCTTCAGCACCGCGCCCGCTTCGATCACCGTCCCGCGCCCGACGAAAACCGCATCGCTGATGAACGGTTTGCCCATCAATTCGCCGAGCACTTCCGGCTTCAACCGGAACTGGAGATAGCTCGCGATCTGCTTCAGCGCGTCCCAGACGTAACCCTCATTTTCGAAGAGTTTCGGATGCGCGGTGTGTGAGAGATCGAGGAATTCCTCTGGGGAAAACATTCGTTAGGCGCCGCCGCGTCGTGTGATCTTTTGCCCGTCCTTGGTGTCGCGCGCTTCCCAACCGAGAGCCGCGAGCTGATCGCGCAGTTCATCGCTTTTTCGCCATTCCTTGGCAAGTCTCGCCTGCACGCGCTGGTCGGCGAGTGCGGTGACTTCGGGCGGCGGGCCAGTTTCTTCTTTGGTCAATGCGAGCACGGAGTCGATGCGCTTCCACCAGTTGAGCCAACCCCGTGCGTCCGCGGGAGAGAGTGTGCCCGCGTCGAGCGCGCGATTCGTTTCCCGAATCGTCTCGAAGAGAAATCCCAGAGCCGCCGAGATGTTCAGATCATCATCGAGCGCTCCTTCAAACTTCTGCGTCGGCTGTTCGCCTTGATCCCCAGCGACGGTCTTCAGTCGCTCCAGCCAATCATCGATCCGGCCTAACGACTGCCGCGCTTCATCCATTCCTTCCCAGGTGAAATTGAGCTGCGCGCGGTAGTGCACGCGGAGCAGCGCGTAGCGCACTTCGCGTCCGCTGTAGCCGCGCTCAAGCACGTCACGTAGCGTGTAGAAGTTGCCTAACGATTTCGACATCTTCTGCCCGTCGACGAGCAGATGCGCGCAATGCAGCCAGTAACGAACGAACTGTTTGCCGGTTACGCCTTCGGTTTGCGCGATCTCCGCTTCGTGATGCGGGAAGATGTTGTCGACCCCGCCGCAGTGAATATCGAGCTGCTCGCCTAACAGCTGCGTCGACATCGCGCTGCACTCGATGTGCCAGCCCGGCCGGCCCGGACCCCACGGACTCTCCCAACGCACACTGCCATCCGTTTCATCCCACGCCTTCCAGAGCGCGAAGTCGCCGATGTTCTCCTTCTCGTACTCGTCGTTCTTTACGCGGCCGGTTGATTGCAGTTGGTCGAGTTTGAAGTGTGCAAGGTGTCCGTACGTCGGGAAGTTTTTGATCCGGTAGTAAACTGATTTGTCTTCCGCCTGATACGCGAGATCGCGCGCGATCAACGTCTTGATCATCTCAATCATCGCATCGACGAAGCGCTGCTCGGTTGCAGCCGGATATTGATCCGCGCGTTTGATCCGCAGCGTTTCGAGATCAGCGAAGAACGCGTCTTTGAATTGCTGCGTGAATTGCGCGAGCGGCACCTTCGCTTCGCGTGAACCGCGGATCGTCTTGTCGTCGACGTCGGTGAGGTTCATCACGCGATCGACCTTGTAGCCGCGCAACTCGAGATGCCGCTGCAGCAGATCTTCGAAGAGATAAGCGCGGAAGTTTCCGATGTGCGCGAAGCTGTAGACCGTCGGGCCGCAGGTATACATCTTCACGATGCGACCGTCCGGATCGCGCGGGCGGAATTCCTCGATCTCGCGCGTGTAGGTGTTGAAGAAACGCAGCGCCATGCGCGCGCACTTTAGCGGCAGTCGCGCGCCGCGAAAGCTACATGTCTTCGACTGACACGGTCGCCATCGCGATCATCCCCTCACCGCGACCGACTGCGCCCATGCCTTCGTTCGTCGTCGCCTTGATGTTGATCGCCGAGATTTCGCAACCGAGCGCGGATGCGATCTTTTTCCGCATTGCTTCGACGTGCGGCTGCAGTTTCGGTGCTTCGGCGACGACAGTGGAGTCAACATTGCACGCGCGCGCGTTCTTCTCTGCAAGGAGCCCGCGGACCTTGCGCAGAATCTCGAGACTGCTGATGCCGCGGATGCTTTCGTCGGTGTTCGGGAAATGGCGACCGATGTCGCCTTCGCCGATCGCACCGAGCAGCGCATCGGCGATCGCGTGCAAAAGCACGTCCGCATCGGAATGACCGTCGAGGCCGCGATCGTGCGGAATCTCCACGCCACCGAGAATGAGTTTGCGCCCCTCCACCAAACGGTGCGCGTCGTACCCGATGCCAGAACGAATCATGGCGCGGAGCCTAACGAAAGCAGTCCGCTCGATGCAATGATGCTGTATTTATCTTTTACGTCCGCGCGTGGTCGCAGATCAATCGTGCCGCCGGCATTCTGCACGAGAAGAATTCCCGCGGCGACATCCCACAGGCTGATCGACTGCTCGATGTAGGCATCGAAGCGTCCGCACGCGACATACGCCATGTCGAGCGCAGCGCTTCCTTGCATGCGGCATTTGCGCACGCGACGCACCATGTCCGTGAGCAACGGCAGCGCGGCCGTGATCGTCGCGTCGGTCTTCGAGAATCCAACCGAGATGACAGCTTCGCGAAGTTCCGTGCGCGTGCTGACGCGGAACGGCACGCCATTCAAACTCGCTTCCGCATCTTTGCGCGTGGCCCAAAGTTCATCGCGCATCGGATCGTAGATCACGCCGACGATGATCTCGTCGCGCTGCCGCAATGCGATCGAGATGCAGAAGTGCGGGATGCGATAGAAGTAGTTCACCGTCCCGTCAATCGGATCGACGATCCATTGATACTCCGCGCTCTGATCTCCGACGATTCCCTCTTCGCCGTAGAGCGCGTGCGAGGGAAACTGCGTGAGCAAACGCTGCGTGATCAGCTCCTGCGTTTGCACATCGATCTCGAGCTTGATGTCATGCGCGGTCGCTTCATTCACGCGTAGCGGCTGGTGAAAATTTCGCCGCAACGACTCGCCTGCTTCACGCGCGGCGCTGATCGCAAGCTCGAGAAAATCCTGCATGCGAGAGAGTAGAGCGCGTGCTCATCAATTCACGCGATGATTTGGATGCGACGTCCCGGGTACAAAAAAACCGGGAGGAGAAACAGGTTCTCCCCCCGGGTTAAGTTTCGTTTTAGAACGCGGTAAACTCCGTGTTCTGTGGGAAGGCGCTAAAGCCTACCGGCCTTTCTTTCCGCCTTTTTTCGCTGCTGATTTTTTCTTAGCAGGCGCCTTCTTCGCAGACTTTTTCTTTGCTGGCATCGAATATCCCCCCTTTCATTCCGCTTAAGCGGAGGGTGTGAACAGATGTGAATAAGTTCACAAGCACGTGACTAAGCATCACGAATTTTTTGTCAAACGTTTTTGCGCAAACGCTGAAAT
The DNA here is from genome assembly GCA_045809985.1 of Chthoniobacterales bacterium. Lineage (GTDB taxonomy): Bacteria > Verrucomicrobiota > Verrucomicrobiia > Chthoniobacterales > UBA10450 > JACCTI01. Next base: position 7,320 of record JBJMWV010000286.1, read on the forward strand.
TTTTTTCATCAAATCGCGCGCGATAACTTTTTTTGAAGCGCGCGCAATGTGATCGCGATCACCGTTTGCGAAGAAAATCGTCACCTCATTTTCATCACTTTCCATTCCGACATCACTGCCGCTGACATCATTCGCGACAATCATGTCGCAATTTTTGCGCGCGAGTTTTTGTTGCGCGCTCGCTTCGATGTCGTGCGTCTCCGCGGCGAAACCAACGACGATGTAGTTGCGATCTTCCGTCGGTAGTGACGCGAGAATGTCGCGCGTCGGGATCAACTGCAGCGCGAATTGTGATTCATGCTTCGGCAACTTCTGCGCAGCACTCGTTAGGGGTTTATAATCGCAAACCGCGGCGCACATCACGAGCACATCACAGAGGGGCGCGTGTTCATGCACGGCGTGGTAGAGCTCATCCGCGGTCGTGATCCTGACGAAGTGCGCATTCGCCGGCGGCGCGAGTGCGACTGGTCCGCTGATCAACGTGACTTCATGCCGCGCTTCGAGCGCCGCATACGCGATCGCATATCCCATCTTGCCCGACGAGCGATTACTGATGAAACGAACTGGATCGATCGGCTCGCGCGTCGGCCCGGCGGTGACGAGGATCCTCACGCGATCAAGTTGTCCTGACTGCGGAGGAGGAACTCGGCGCGAAACGCAATCTCATCCACCTTCCACAAACGGCCGACGCCTTCGTAGCCGCACGCGAGCATGCCTTCTTCCGGTCCGATGAAGTGCACACCGCGCGATTTCAACTTCGCGACGTTCTCCTGCGTCGCAGCGTGCTCCCACATTTTTCCATTCATCGCCGGCGCGATCAGAATCGGTGCGCGCGTGGCGAGTGCGATCGCCGCGAGCGGATGACTCGCCAGGCCATGCGCGAGTTCTGCAATGACGTTCGCGGTCGCCGGCGCGACGAGAAGAAGATTCGCGCGATCCGCGAGTTGAATGTGGCCGGGCCGCCAATTCTCCTTCTCATCGTAGAAGCTGGTCATCACTGGATTCTTCGAAAGCGTCTGCAGCGTCAGAGGCGTGATGAACTCCGTCGCGTCATGCGTCATGACGACGAACACATCGTGGCCTTGTTTGTAGAGCAGGCTCGCGAGCTCGGCGGACTTGTACGCGGCGATCGAACCGGTCACGCCGAGCACGACGCACTTCTTTGGTGCGTCACTCACGATAACTTCAACCTCCGGCTGAGGTAACGCTCCGCGCCCATGATATGCCGAAACTTGAGGAGATCTTCCTCCATCGATTTGCTGATGATGGTGTAACGGTACTCGCGCCAAAATTCCATCTCCTGCGCAGCATTCGTTAGGCGCAAATCGATTTCCTCCGGCGTGTCGGTCGCGCGTTTGATCAGGCGCCTTCGCAACTCTTCCAGATCAGGTGGCATGATGAAGACATCGCAAAGCGCCTCACGCACAAAGCGATCGTCGTATTTGCGAATCGAAGAGGCGCCCTGCGTGTCGATATCGATCAGAACATCGACGCCGCTCGCGAGGTTAGTGCAGATCGGCTGGCGAAGCGTGCCGTAGTAATGCTCGTGCACGCGCGCGTATTCGAGGAACTCGCGCGCTTCCACCTTGGCGAGAAACTCCGGCTCCGAGATGAAGTAGTAATCCTCACCATCGATCTCGCCCGTGCGTTGCGGGCGCGTCGTGCACGAGACCGAATAAACGAAATCGGGCGTTTGCCGGAGCGCATTGCAGAGCGTTGTCTTGCCGGCACCAGACGGCGCGGAGACGACGAAGAGAATTCCGGTGCGGGTGAATTGCCTACTCAAGGTTCTGGATTTGTTCGCGAATCTTCTCGAGCTCGGCCTTGGAGAGAACGACGTGTGCCGAGATCGCGGCGTCGTTCGCTTTGGCGCCGAGCGTGTTCAGTTCGCGAAAGATTTCCTGGGTGATGAACTCAAGCGTGCGGCCGACAGGCTCGTTCTTGCGCAGATGATGCGCGAATTGCGCGAGATGACTTTCGAGTCGTGTCAGTTCTTCGGAAACA
>JBJMWV010000287.1:0-2515 GCA_045809985.1 Chthoniobacterales bacterium
GATTTTCGGCGGAAGAATCCGATCGCGGTGATGCGTGCGTTCCGTCAGGCGTTTACCGAAAAGGATAACGCCGCGATTGTGATCAAGCTCGTCCGCGGCGCGACTGATCCGGGGAATTTGCAGCGACTGCGCGACGCGGATGACGGGCATCAGATGTTCGTCATCGACGAATTCACGAGTCGCGCGAAAGCCTCCGGTTACATCGCGATGAGCGACTGCGTTGTCTCGCTGCATCGGTCGGAAGGATTCGGGTTGGTGATGGCGGAATCGATGTTGCTCGGCAAGCCGGTGATCGCGACGAACTACTCCGGCAACACCGCCTTCATGAATCGCGAGAACAGCATGCTCGTCGACTACGAACTGATCACGATCGAGGAGAGCGGCGCGATCTACAAAGCGGGCAATCGCTGGGCCGAGCCGTCGATTGAAGACGCGGCGAAGCACATGCGCTGGGTCTACGAACATCGCGAAGACGCGAAGGCGCTCGGCGCGCGTGCGAGAGCGGATGCCGAACGGCTGCTCTCGCCGCAAGCAGCGGGCGAGCGGATGAAAGCGCGGCTGACGGAGCTATTTGCTACCCGGTTTAATGCCGGGCGTGCCGGTTAAATCGGGCGGCAGCTTGTCGGCTTCGAACGTCTCGACATTCATTTCGACCAGACTGACGAACGGACAGCCGAAGTCCGGACGATTGTCGCCGCTCCGGTCGACGATCACGCCGACCGCTGCCACAACTCCGCCGTGCTGACGCACGATGTCGATCGTCTCCTGCACGCGTCCGCCGCGCGTGACAACGTCTTCCGCAACGACGAACCTCTCGTTAGGCGAAATCTTGAAGCCACGGCGCAAGACCAGCCCGCCAGCATCCTTCTCCGCAAAGATGTGCCGCTTGCCTAACGAGCGACCGACTTCCTGGCCGACGACAATTCCACCGAGCGCGGGCGAGATGACCGCGTCGCATTCGATCGCGCGCAGCTTATCTGCGAGCCGGCCGCAAACATCCGCCGCGATGTCCGTGTATTGCAGGAGCAGCGCGCACTGAAAGAACTGCCGGCTGTGCAAGCCGGAGCGCAGGACGAAATGGCCGTCTAGGAGCGCGCCGGTTTTGCGGAAGAGCGCGAGGAGATCGTCGCTCACTCCCAGGTGTCTACACTCTTTCCACCGGCGCCGCTTTCCGCGAGGGCGATGCACTCGATCTCGACGCGCGCGCCTTTTGGTAATCCGGCGACTGCGACGGTCGAGCGAGCCGGCGGCGTCTCCTTGAAGTAGCTGCCGTAGACTTCGTTTACCTTCGCGAAATCGTTCATGTCAGTGAGGAAAATCGTCGTCTTAACGATGTTGTTCATCGTCAGGTTTTCGGCTTTCAGAACTGCGGTCAGGTTCTCGAGAACGCGGCGCGCCTGATCGGCGATGTCGCCTTCGACAATGTTGCCGCTTTTCGGGTCGAGCGGGATCTGGCCGGAAGTGAAGACGAGCGGGCCAACGCGAACGGCTTGGGAATATGGCCCAATGGCCGCGGGCGCTTCGGTAGTCGAAATGATTTTCTTCATCGCGCGAGCTTAGGTGGAATCGAACGCTGCACAATTGCTACTGCGCTGAGCTGAGGCACGATCTGGCGCACTGTCCTACGCGAAGAGCGACGTTTTGGCAGGAATCAGCGGGATCAGAATTGCCGACACAGCCACGATTCCCCTCGTGCGCCTAACGATACGGCCGCAAGCATTGCGACCGGCGCGAAACTCGCTGATATTGCGCGCTCAATGGTTGGCTGGGTTTTAAAGAAAATACTCGGATCGAAGAATCAGCGCGAGATCAAGCGGCTGACGCCGATGGTCCGTCGCATCAACGAGCTGGACGAGCAGTTCAAGTCGCTGAGCGACGACGATCTGCGCGCGAAGACGGCGCAATGGCAAGCTGAGCTGAAAGCGATCGAGGACGTCGAAGAGCGCTGGCGCAAGCTCGATGAGATCCTGCCGGAAGCTTTTGCCGTGGTGAAGAACGGCGCGCGTCGGCTAACCGAGCAGCAGTATCAATTCACGGTCTGCGATCAGCCGATGACGTGGAACATGGTGCACTTTGATGTGCAGCTGGTGGGCGGGATGACGTTGCATCGCGGGCGCATCTCGGAGATGGCGACGGGCGAAGGCAAGACGCTGGTCGCGACCTTGCCGCTCTATTTGAATGCGCTCGCTGGTCGCGGTGCGCACCTCGTGACGGTGAATGATTACCTCGCCCGCCGCGACGCGGAGTGGATGGGGCAGCTCTACAATTTCCTCGGCCTGACCTGCGGCGTGATCCAGCACGATCAACCGCCCGATTTGCGTCGCGAGCAGTACGCGATGGACATCACTTATGGGACGAACTCCGAGTTCGGTTTCGATTATCTGCGCGACAACGGCATGGCCACGACGCGCGAGCAGCAGGTGCAGCGCGGCTATCATTTCGCAATCGTCGATGAAGTTGATTCCATCCTGATCGATGAAGCGCGCACGCCGTTGATCATCAGCGGTCCCGCCAC
>JBJMWV010000288.1:0-6471 GCA_045809985.1 Chthoniobacterales bacterium
CGAGACCGAGCCAGTTGTGCTCGGCACGAAAGCAAAGTGAGTCGAACAAAGGAGTCTTAGATGGAAATCAAAAGAGCTGGATCACAGCCGTCGAATAAAGGACCCGCCGATTGGTTTACCGGCGCGGTTCGCATCGACACGCCCTTCAAAGCGGAACAGCCAGGCCGAATGAGCGGCGCGGTTGTGACTTTCGAACCAGGTGCTCGCACCAACTGGCATACGCATCCGTTAGGTCAGACATTGCTCGTGACCGCAGGATGCGGACGGGTGCAGCGCGAAGGCGGTCCGGTGGAGGAGATCCGTCCGGGCGATGTAGTTCGGTTTCCGCCTAACGAGAAGCATTGGCACGGCGCCGCGCCGACTACTGCGATGACGCACATCGCGATTCTGGAGAAGCTCGACGGCAAGGACGCTGACTGGATGGAGAAAGTGAGCGACGAGCAATACGGTGGCTGAGCGCAATTAACTAGAACGATGCGCTACTTAGTGAAAGCACGCGTGAAGCCCGGGAAAGAGCAGGCTCTGCGCAAGGCAATTCAAAACGGCACGCTCGGCCGCGGCTCGGTCGCGGGCGATGAGTATCTTTGGGACATGCAGCAGGCGCGCATGTCTCGCGACGGCACCGCGCATTGGGTGGAGGTTTGCTACTGCGAAACGCCGCTCGAGGAAGAGCGGCCGTATTGGGAGGAATACTTCGAGTTAATCAGCGTGAAAGATGCGCACGCCCGGAAGAATTGCCGCGATCTGAATGGAACCGAACCATGGGCCTGCTCGGAATGCGATTGTACTCGCCGGCTCGAAGAAAGACTCCAGAGCACGGGCGACTCATTTCTGATACGCCTGCGCAATGAAACGTGATTGCCATTCAAATGCTCCACCGTGTCGCGGCGATCTTTATCGCAGCGCAGCAAGCTGGTCCGTGGCCGCAACAGTAAACGTAAACGGCCGGATCTCGCCGGAGCACGACGCGGTCATCTCCGTTTTCGATCACGGCTTTCTGTATGGCGAAGGTGTTTACGAAACCCTGCGCACCTACAGACGCCTTCCGTTCCTCTACGACCCTCATATGCGACGGCTGCGCAATTCGGCGCGGATGATCGAGCTGGCGATTCCATTCACCGACGATGTACTCGCGACGCATATCCGCGAGACGCTTGCCGCCGCGGCGTTGGGTGAAAACGAGGCTTACATCCGGGTGCTCGTTACTCGCGGTGTCGGCGAGCTGACCTATGACCTACGAGCAACGCCGAAGCCCTCCTGGATCATCATTGTTAAACGGCTAGTCGAACCGCCGCGTGAGATCTACGAAACGGGCGTAAGGGTCGTGCTCGTCGACGTCGTTCGGAATCACCCGCAGTCGGTGAGTCCGACGATCAAGAGCAATAATCTCTTGAACCAGGCGCTCGCGGCCCAACAGGCGCTAAAGCGCGGTGGCTTCGAAGCAGTGATGCGCAACTATCGCGGTGAGCTAACCGAGTGCGCGACGTCGAATTTGTTCATCGTGAAGAACAACGTCGTTCTCACGCCGCCGATTCAATCTGGCCTGCTACCCGGCATCACACGCGAGTTCGTCTTCGAAGTCGGACGTGATCTCGGCATCGATGTCCGCGAGCAGGTGCTACGCGATGCGGACCTGTTCGAATCGGACGAAGCATTCCTCACCAGCACGACGCGTGAATTGCTGCCGATAGCCGGCCTTGATGAGCGAACGATCGGCAGCGGCAAACCCGGGCCGGCAAGCTCGAAGCTACTGCAAAGGTTTCGCGAGCGCGCGTGGGCAGGCGATTGGACGCAGAGCTAAATCGCGCGGATTCGCTACTAGGGCGATGACGAAACTCTCGGGCCGGCGGGATTCGAACCCGCGACCTCTTGAACCCCATTCAAGCGCACTACCAAGCTGTGCTACGACCCGTTATTTCGCCGCTCTCTCTATGACGCGAACGCTGGCCGGTCAATTCGGGAACGACATAATCAATGACGCGGATTCGCTCGACCGGATCACGTCGGTGACTCCATGCGAATGTCACGGCTTCGGAGCGGCCAGCTTTTCGCTAGAGCCGCGGGAGACGCAGCGTATCCTTCTTCACCATGGCCGAGAATGGAGCGAAGCCAGACCCGCACGAGCCGCGCACGGACAGCAACTGCGTTTACAAAAACGTGGCGCGTCTGCTCGCGGAAGAACCGCGTCTTGAAGCGGTCGCGTTTCAACCAAAGAACCAGCTCCTCTCGATCGCCACGCTTGGCGATGATCGCGGACAACGCATCGCAGATCGTGTGACCGAAGCGGTGGCGGACCGTGAGCAGCAATGCGGCGTCCTCGATGCAGACGGGCTCTGCGCGGAGTGCGGCGTTGCGCCGGCGCAGAAAGTCGGCGACGCGAACGTCGTCGTGAAAGATGTGCTCGGCAGCACGGTCATCGAGAAGCTGACCTGCCGGACGGCGGTGGGTTTCTGGCGCTGGAACAAACTGCGCTGGCCGGGGCGCGCTCGCAGTCGTACGACGTGCTGCGGACCTGAGCCGGGACACGAGCACGATCCTAACGAGTGGAAGACGCTCGCGATCCTTTCGTTAGTCTGCCTCGTTTTCGGTGTGGTCGGTGTGGTCGCGGAACGAATGCACGCACCGGCCGGGATCATCATCGCATTGTTCGGGATCAGTTACGTGAGCGGCGCGTGGGACGCCGCGATCGAGTCATGGGAGCGGCTGCGGCGCGGCGATCTCGAGATCCATTTTCTGATGCTTGCCGTCGCGATCGGCGCGGCGCTGGTCAATGCCTGGGCGGAAGGCGCGCTCTTGCTCTTTCTCTTCTCGGCTTCCGGCGCAATGGAGCATTTCGCCGGCGCGCGGACGCAACGGGAGATCAGCGCGCTTCTTCGCGGCGCGCCGAAAACCGCAACGGTCATCGAAGACGGCGCTGAAGTTCAGCGGGATGTCGAATCACTCGAGCGCGGGATGCAGGTGCGTGTCCGCGCGGGCGAACAAGTGCCGATCGATTTTCGCATCACGCGCGGCGAAAGCGCGTGTGATGAATCAAACCTGACCGGCGAATCTCGTCCGATGCCAAAGCAGCCGGGCGACGTCGCGCTCGCGGGCACGATTAACACCTGGGGGGTGATCGATGGCGAAGCGCTGCGGCCGGCGAGCGAGAGCGCGTTGCAGAAGATCGTGAACCTGATCGAGGAGGCGCAGCATTTCAAAGCGCCTTCGCAGCGTTTTAGCGATCGGTTCGGGACCGGCTACACCTATCTCGTTATCCTCGCGTGCACGGCTTTCTTCCTCGTTGGGTGGCTGGTTCTTGGCTGGCCGCCATTCCTGCGTTCGCACGACCTAACGAGTGCTTTTTACCGCGCCATGACGCTGCTCGTCGTCATGTCGCCGTGCGCGCTCGTGCTCAGCGTCCCCTCGGCGATCCTCTCCGCGATCGCATCTGGCGCACGCCGCGGTGTCTTGTTCCGCGGCGGTGCGGCGATTGAAACACTCGCTGATGTGCGGACGGTGGCGTTGGATAAAACCGGAACGCTCACGGAAGGCGCACCCGCGCTCGTGCGCATCGATACCTACGTTGGCGATGAAGCCGCCGTGCTGAGTGCCGCTTATAATCTGGCGCGTCTCTCACATCATCCGCTCTCGCGCGCGATCCAAAAGCTCGGCATGCAACGCGATCTGCCGATTCTCGAATTCACTCAGGCCGAGTCGCAGACCGGCGGCGGCCTGACCGCGCGCAGCAAGGGCCGGCTTTACGCACTCGGCAGCGCGAAATTCGTGCATGCAAAGATAGGGCACGAGTGCGAGTCGACCGTTTCCGAACACGATGTCGCGGAGGTTTGGGTCGGCGGTCCAGATCTGTGTGGTCGTTTGCTGCTCCGCGACAAATTGCGGCCGGAGGCGAAGGCGCTGATCGACCGGCTGCACGGACTCGGCATGCGCATCGTGATGTTGACCGGCGACCGCAGCGCGACTGCAAAGTTGATTGCAAGCGAAGCGGGCGTTGAAGATGTGCGCGCCGAGCTTTCGCCGGAGAGCAAGGTCGCCGCGGTGCAGGAGTTAAAATCGGCGGGCGGAAAGGTCGCGATGATCGGCGACGGCGTGAATGACGCGCCGGTGCTGGCCGCGGCTGATGTTGGTGTCGCAATGGGCGCGCGCGGATCCGACGCGGCGATGGAGCAAGCCGAAGTCGTGTTGATGAAGGATCGGCTCGAGAACTTTGCTGTCGCGTATCAATTGAGCCGCCGCGCGAAAGCAATCATTGGGCAGAACATCACGATCGCGCTCGGCACGGTGATCGTGATGGCGCTGCTTGCGCTGGTGCGCAGCATCCCGCTCTCGTTGGGCGTCTTCGCGCACGAAGGCAGCACGTTCGTGGTGGTGCTGAACAGTTTGCGGCTGCTCTTCGTAAAGCTCGACCGCTGATTGCGACTCCCCTCCTCTCGCATTAACGTCCGCGCCTTATGCTGAGTGCGGGAATCGTCGGTCTGCCGAACGTGGGAAAATCCACGCTCTTCAACGCGGTCACGCGCACGCAAAAAGCGCAGGCGGCTAATTACCCGTTCTGCACGATCGATCCGAATGTCGGCGTAGTGACAGTGCCGGACCCGCGGCTCGATGCGCTTTCGAAGCTGTCGCACTCACAGAAGATCATTCCCGCCGCGATTGAGTTCGTCGATATCGCCGGGCTCGTGAAAGGCGCGAGCGCGGGCGAAGGGCTTGGCAATCAATTCCTCAGTCACATCCGCGAGGTAAACGCGATCGTGCAGGTCGTGCGCTGTTTCGAGAGCGGCGACATTCATCACGTCAGCGGCTCGATCGATCCGATCCGCGACATCGAGGTGATAAACACGGAGCTCGTGCTGGCCGATCTCGCTTCGTTGCAGAAACGGCACGACCGATTGCAGAAGGAAGTGCGCGCCGGTTCCAAAACCGCGAAAGCGGAGAGCGTAGTCATCGAAAAACTCTTGCCGCATCTCGACGCCGGAAAGCCGGCGATCACCGCTGCGCTGACGGATGAGGAGAAAGCGGTCGCGCGCGAGTTCTTCCTCCTGACCTCGAAGCCGACGATCTTCGCCGGCAACGTCGGTGAATCAGATCTCGCCGCGATCTCGCAAGGCGACGAATCCAACGCGGCGCGGAAGCATGTGCACGCTGTGGAAGAGTACGCGCGCAATCACTTCGGCAGCGAAGCAGTCGTGATTAGTGCGCAGATCGAAAGCGAGCTGGTCGACCTGAACGAAGAGGAAGCGCAGCAGTATTTGCGCGATCTCGGCGTGAGCGGCAGCGGCGTGAGCGCGCTCATCCGCGCGGTCTATCACTTGTTAGGCCTGCGGACGTATCTGACGACTGGCGAGAAAGAGACACGCGCCTGGACGATTCACGCCGGCGACAAAGCACCCGCGGCCGCCGGTGTGATTCACACAGATTTTGAGCGCGGTTTCATCGCTGCGGAAACTGTCCACTTCGACGATCTGGTCTCGTTAGGCTCGTTCGCCAAAGCGCGCGAAGCCGGCAAGCTGCGGATCGAAGGCAAGGAATACGTCGTCAAAGATGGCGACGTGGTGGAGTTCCGCTTCAACGTCTGACACTCTTCCTCTTAGTCTTGCCGAGAGAGAGAGAAGATTAAGAGGAAGCGGAAGAGGTAGACTACTCAGCGTTGTAGAGAATCCGTCCGCACTGCTCGCAGCTGACGAGCTCCTTGCCGCTCTTCACCCGATGTGAGGTCTGCGTGGTGACCTTCATGTGACAGCCGGTGCAAACTTCATGCTCAAGCGCAACGATTGCGGCGTCGCCTTTGCTGGAGAAGAGACGCTCGTAACGATCGAGCACGTCTTCGTCGATGTTCGTTGCCAGATCCGCACGCTCCTTGATCAATCCCGCGAGCTGCGCATCCAGCGCTTTTGATTTCTCGTCGAGGTCATTGAGCTGACGCGCGACTGATTGGCGCGCGGTCGCGGCATTCTTTTCCTCGACCGCGATCTCCGCTTTTAACTTCTCGGTCTGCTCCATGAGATCGAGTTCCTTGTCCTCGATGTCATGGATCTCGCGCTCGTAGCGCTCGATCTCGTTGCCCATCGCGCGGAACTCCTCGTTTTTGCGCGTCTCATATTGCTGCGTCTTGAGGCGATTGATCGAGTCCGTGCGCGTGCCGGCGTCGAGCTCGAGCCTCTTGCGCTCGACTTCGACTTCGCGCGCCTTCGCCTTCACCGCTTCCAGCGCAGCCGCGCCGGCCGCGATTTGCGCGTCGAGTTGTGCCCGCTGCAGCGGCACCGTTTTCGCCTCCGTCCGGATCTGCTTAATCTTCTGATCGCGGTTCTGCAAAATCAGGAGCTGTTCGAGTTCCGGCTGCATCAGGGGCCGAGGTTATGGGCTCCGCTCCGGCGCGTCAACCGACCGCGCGGATTTCGCACCGGCTACCGCAAATGAGTGCCAGAGTTGGCCCAAACCCCTGTCGCGTCAGCGCTGTTGATGAAGCCGTTGACG
>JBJMWV010000289.1:0-3806 GCA_045809985.1 Chthoniobacterales bacterium
GCAAGGCATGTCGGGTAAGAATGTCGGCACGACCAGGCTCTCCGCGAACATCGCGACCATCCCGCCCGGCGGTGTCGCTTACGCACACATTCACGTCGGCTTTGAGCTGATCCTCTACATTCTCGAAGGTCGCGTGCGGCACGAGTTCGGTCCGGGGCTCAAGCAGGTGATCGAAAACGAGGCGGGCGATTTCATCTACATCAAGCCCGACGTGCCGCACGAAGTCTTCAACATGAGCGACACCGAGCCAGTGGTCGCCTTCGTCGCGCGTTCCTCCGCCGAGGAATGGGACAATATTATTCCTTACGATCGAAATAAGGATAGCGCTTAGCTATCGAGCGTGCTGCTCGATTCACCAGCGCGCCACTCGTAACGCCCTGCGCACGACGCGCAGACATATGCGTAAGCACATCGCCCTTCCCGATCGGGGCGCACGAAGTGGAATCGCATCTTCGCCTGACAGTGCGGACAACGGACCGCGATCAGGTGCGGAAGCGAGAACGATAGGGCCAAGACCGGCAGAACGATGAGCAACAAACCGGCTAGAAAGCTGCCGTGGTAGCGCGAGTTCACGAAGACGATCCCGCTAATCGCGACCGCGGAGACGAGCAGCGTCACGACTATTCGAGCATGGACTGGCTTCATCTCACGTGTTCTTAAGCAAGCTACATGCAGATCCTCTCGCTTGCTTGAGGCGGTGGCGAAATTTTGCTTTCCGCGAGACGCGGCTTAGCCAGAATCGCGCGCGATGAAGATTCTTACCATTGTCGTTCGCGTGCTTCTCGGCCTCATGTTCACAGTCTTCGGCGCGAACGCCTTTCTGCGTTTTCTCCCGATGCCGCCGATTCCCCAAACCCTGGCCGGGGACTTCATGCGCGTCTTCTTCGCCAGCGGCTATGTCTATGCGGTCGGCGCCGTGCAGGTCCTTGCCGGAGTGCTCCTGCTGATCGGCCGCTTCGTTCCTTTCGCCCTCACGCTGCTCGGCGGAATCATTTTCAATATCATCGTCTTCCATGCGCTCATGGCTCCGGAAGGGTTCGCGCCTGCGGCAGTCGTTAGTCTGCTCGAGCTATTTCTCGTCTGGCGTTACTGGCCTTCCTTCGCGCCGCTTTTCCGCTCGTCGAATTAAGGCTGCAGCTAGCGCTTTAACGGCACCGCGATGATTGCCGTGCCTTTCAGTTTCGCCTCGTCCTTGATCGTGCCGTCCGGCTGGTAATGGCCGACGTAGGAATTCGCGATCACATGCAGCGTGCCATTCACGATTGCTCCAGTTGTAGGCTCGTTGAACTCCGGATGATGATGAGACTGCAAGACAGTTACTCCTGAGATTCGGTTGCCGTTCTCGGCCAGGTTGATGCGAATGACACGCCCGGGATTTGTCACATTCTGAATGCCTAACAAGTCGCCCTCGGACCAATAAAGTCCGTCGATCCCACCAGTCACTACGGTGTCCGGCTGCGGTAATCTCACCGCTTCGCCGGTGCTGGTGTCGACCCGCGCAATCCCGGTCGAGAGCGTGACGTAAAGCGCGCCATCCGCGCGAAGTGCGATTCCATTCGCGCCGCGGAGTCCGCCTTTCTCGCCGAAGACGGTAAGACTTACTTCGTCGGGCTTCTTGCGAAACAACGTGCCGGTCGCCGAATCAGTCACGTAAAGCGTGCCATCGCGCGCGACGGCCAAGTCGTTAAGTTGCATCGCGGCTGGCGCAACAAAGCGATCGAGTAGCCGGCCACTCTCTAGGTCATAACGAACCACTGCGTTGCGTCGGTCTGTCTTCGCAGCCTCCATGAAACCGTTCGTGCTCACTGCGTAGAGCTGGCCATGCGCCGCATCGACCGTTAACCCGAGAACGCAATCGAGCTTGTCTGAAGAACTCGAGAAATCGCGCGCGTCGCCTTTCCCATCACTCATCACGATCTTGCGTTGTGCGACGCTGCCGATGAAGAAGCGCTTCCGTTTCGCGTCGTAGGCGATGCCTTCCGGGATGAGCTTCGGATCCTTCAGCCGGAAAGCTACTGGTGCCGCTGATGTTTGCGGCTCCTCCGCGGCTAGATCTTTGCAGATCGCTTGAAACGCGGGGTCATCCCAGATTGCATCGAAGCCAGTGTCGCCCACCGGAATCAGTCCGAGCTTGCGACCTTTCAAACTGCGCAACAGCTCTAACGCGGCATCGCGTTCACCTAAAGCGACACGTGACATCGCTTCGTAGAAGACAAGCAGACCATCGCCCGGGCGATCTTTTCGTGACGCCTGAATGCGCTCAAGACTCGCGCGTGCTGCAGCGGAAGGATCGTCAGCGGCTCCTACGAGGGTACCTCCGCAAGCTAGGCACGCGATGACTAACGAAACAGTGCTAATTCGCATCCAATCACTCCTGACTGAAAGCCATTACATCGTCACTGATTCTTAAGCTACCTTTTCGGACTTTCGCTCTGCCCGAACTTGTCTTGGAGCTTCCCGCGCGCGGTGTCGATCAAGCTCCGCGCGCGATCCGCTCCGCCGCTGGTCTCGGCGTGTATCTGGTCGAATGCCCGATCCATTGCGGCCTTTACGTTCGCGGCTGTTCCGCCTTTCTCACACTCCCGCACGAGCACACTTTCAAGCCGCGCGATCAATCCATCCACGGTGTAGTTAGGGTTCAACTCCACCCGCTGGGGCTCGACTCTTCCCAACGCGCTGTAAACGCCGATCGCTTCCTCGCTCTGTGCCGCCCATCGCAGCACGCGGTAAAAGAACGCACCGTGACGCTCGCCTTTAACAAAGAGATCGAGCAGCGCGGCGATCAATGTGGCCGGCATGAGCGCGAAGTCGCGCAGGTTGCTAAGAAGGAGCTTGGCCTGAAAGACGAGGACATCGCGTAAGAATGCCCAACGATCATCGGCGTCGCTGTTTGCGCGCGGATCCAGCGTGAGAGACATGGCTGTACTTAGCGCAAGCCGATGCCCGGAGGAAAGCCTTGCTTGATCATTCAGGCGTTCCTTGATTAGGGAGACTTTGATCGCACCGAATTGTCTTGCGGCAACACTCTGTCGAGCCGCACGCTGCAAGCACTGCCGGATGGCGTCGATGCACCGCGTCACGAGGCCTACACTAGTTAACGACTTCCTATGAAGAACCTCCTCCTCGCAATCTTCGCGTTTGTCACTCTCACCATCTCGGTCTTCGCTGGCGACAGCGCGGCCGAGAAGGCATTCGTCGAAAAATTCAAGACGGCGTTCGAGTCGAACGACAAGGCCACGCTCGAGTCGTTCCTCTACAAACAAGGCGCCGATCCCATGGCACTCGAGTTCTACAAGATGATGATCACCGACGGCGCCGGAAGTAAGATCTCGAAGATCGAGTTGGTGGACCTTTCGCCGGAAGAAATGAAGAAAGCCGAGGGCACACAGGAAGGTCCCGGCGGGCAGAAGATGAAGATGCCGGTGAAGCCGACGAAGAAGCTACAGATTACCGTCGATACGAAGGCCGACTCAGGCAGCAGTTCGAGCACCAGTTCGCCAATGGTCGCGGAGAAGGACGGCAAGTTTGTTGTCCCTGTTCCCGGGCCGGCAAAGTAGCGTCTTCCCAGCCCGCTTTTTGCATCCCGCCGGCTCGCGGATTCGCCTGCGCACGTTCATTGATGGAAAAGAACCGGCTCGAAGCATTCAGTGACGGCGTCCTTGCGATCATCATCACCATCATGGTGCTGGAGTTGAAGGTGCCGCACGGGTCTGATTTCGCCGCATTGGAACCGCTACTCCCGGTCTTCCTGAGCTATGTGCTGAGCTTTATCTACATCGGCATCTATTGGAATAACCACCATCACC
>JBJMWV010000290.1:0-2643 GCA_045809985.1 Chthoniobacterales bacterium
AGCGGATGTCTTGAACTTCGAGGACGCGGAGCGATTCGACGTCGTCATCTGCTCGCTCGCGTTGCACCACTTCAGCGAAGAAGACGCCGTCCAATTGCTGCGGCGCGCACGCGAATTGTCGCGCGGCCGGGTTCTCGTTTCGGATCTGCGGCGTGGCTGGTTTGGAATCGTTGGCGTTTATCTGCTGACCGCGTTCATCTATCGCGATCGCATGACTCGCGAAGACGGACGTGCGTCCGTGCGCCGTGCCTTCACCTTGGACGAACTCTGCGCGCTTGCGCGACGCGCTGGCTGGGAGAATTTCGGCGCGCGCAAGTTCCGCTTCGCGCGGCAGGCAATCTGGATCGAATGAAAATCATTGAGACGGTCCGTGACGCGCACGCATACGTCGCGCGAAGCCGCAGCCGGCGTGTGCTCGTGCCGACGATGGGTGCGCTGCATCGCGGACATCTAGAGTTGATCCGGATCGCACGTGAAGCCGCCGGCGCGGATGGCGAAGTCGCGGTCAGCATCTTCGTGAATCCGCTGCAGTTCGAACCCGGTGCGGATTACGAGCGATATCCGCGACCGCAGAATGTCGATGAGGAACTCTGCGCCGAAGCGGGCGTGGATCTGCTCTTCCGGCCGTTCCCTAACGAGATGTATTCCGACGATCGCTCAGTCGCGGTGGTTGAATCATCGCTCGCGAAAGTTCTCGAGGGGGAATCGCGACCCGGACACTTTGACGGCGTCTGCACGGTGGTGACGAAGTTGTTCCATCTCCTCGCGCCGCACGCTGCCGTCTTCGGCGAAAAAGATTTTCAGCAGCTCGCGATCATTCGCCGCATGGTGCGCGACCTCAATTTCGCGATCGACATCATCGCTGCGCCCACGGTTCGCGAACCGGATGGACTGGCCTGCAGCTCGCGCAATCAATACTTGAGCGACGACGAACGCCGGCAGGCGCCGATTCTGCGCGCCGCGTTGATTGAAGCGGCACAAAGCGGTGAACGCTCTGCCGAAGCACTCGTTAGACACGTGCGCGAACGGATCGAGGCGGCGCCGGCCGCGAGAATTGATTATGTGGCGCTCGTCGATTCTGAAACGCTGGAGCCGCGAGATGCGGTTGAGCCGAAGTCGATTCTCGCGCTCGCCGTTTTCTTCGGCAAGACTCGGCTGATCGACAACATCATTCTTCCGTGAAGCAGTTCGACTTTGTTGTCATCGGCAGCGGCATCGCCGGCCTGACCTTTGCCTTGAAGGCGGCGAAACAGGGCTCGGTCGCGGTGATTACAAAGCGCAGAGGCGCCGATTCAAACACTGCCTGGGCGCAGGGCGGAATCGCTTGCGTGACGAGCGATGAAGACTCCGTCGAATTGCATCTGCGTGACACCCTCGATGCCGGCGCCGGGCTTTGCGACGAAGCCGCGGTGCGCACGATTGTGACTGAAGGACCGCAGCGGATCCGCGATCTTGCCGCGCTCGGCGTGAATTTCGACAAGCGGGAAGTCGCCGGGCATCGCGAGCTCGACCTTGGCCGCGAAGGCGGACATTCGAAGCGTCGAATCCTGCATGTGGCGGATGCGACCGGCGCGGAAGTCGAAAAGATTCTCCTGCGCGAGCTTGCGCGGACTGAGCGCGTGACGTTGCTCGAGAATCACATGGCGGTCGACCTGATCACCGCGGGCAAGCTTGGGTTTGCGGCGGAGGATCGCTGCCTCGGCGTTTACGTGCTCGACGAAAAGTCGACGGACGTGGAGACGATCAGGACTGATCGCCTCGTCCTCGCGACGGGTGGCTGCGGGAAGGTTTATCTCTACACAACCAATCCCGACGTCGCGAGCGGTGATGGTGTCGCGATCGCCTGGCGCGCGGGCGCGATGATCGCGAACATGGAGTTCATCCAGTTCCATCCAACCTGCCTGTTTCACGCCGAAGCGAAGTCATTCCTTGTCTCCGAAGCTGTGCGCGGCGAGGGCGGCATCTTGCGGAACGAGCGCGGCGAGGATTTCATGCCGAGGTACGATTCCCGCGGATCGCTCGCGCCACGAGACATCGTTGCTCGCGCGATCGACGCGGAGATGAAACGCTCCGGCGCGAAGTGCGTTTACCTCGATATCACGCAGCAGCCGCCGGAATTCCTCCGCGAACGCTTCCCGCACATTTACGAGACCTGCCTCCGGTTCGGGATCGACATGGCGAAGCAGCCAATCCCAGTCGTCCCGGCGGCGCATTATCAATGCGGCGGAATCAAAACGGACGTAAACGGAGCGACGACGCTGCCAGGTCTGTATGCGATCGGCGAAGTTGGCTGCACCGGTTTGCACGGCGCGAATCGGCTCGCGAGCAATTCGCTGCTGGAAGGTCTCGTGATTGCGCATCGCGCCTGCGAAGCGCTCCTGCGCGATCAGCCGCCGAGTCATCCGATGCGCAATATTGAGCTGCCGGAATGGGAATCAGGCGACGCGCAGGACGTTGATGAGCTGGTCGTGATCTATCACAACTGGGGCGAAATCCGGCGCCTGATGTGGGATTACGTCGGGATTGTCCGCACAACGAAGCGACTCCAGCGCGCGAGCGCTCGGTTGCGAAACCTGCAGCGGGAGATCCGGGAGTTTTATTGGAACTTCAAGGTGACGGTAGATCTGCTCGAATTGCGTAATC
>JBJMWV010000291.1:0-16535 GCA_045809985.1 Chthoniobacterales bacterium
GAAAGACGAGCGGAACGATCGGTGGCGGAAAGTTCGAATCGCTCGTTCGCGATGAAGCGCTCGCCGCGATACATGAGAAGGCGCCGCTGCTGAAATCGTATCCGCTGCGCGAAGGCGAGAGGGATTCGTTCGGCGCGATCTGCGGCGGTGAAGCGACGGTGTTGATCGAGCCGCAAGTCGCACGCGAAGCGATTTACCTGATTGGCGGCGGACATTGCGCGCGCGCTATCGCGAAGCTCGCGACTGATGCCGGATTTTTCGTCAGCGTGGTCGAAGATCGTGATGAGATCGTCGATGGGTTGCCGGAGAGCGTTTCACGCGTCGAGAAGAGCGCACCGGAATTCATCCGCACTCGGGAATGGCAGAGTGATGAGGCAATCGTGATGGTGAGCCGGAATCACGAAATCGATCGCGAAGCGCTGGCCGCAGCACTTGAGCAGACCGACGCCGGCTACATCGGGATGATCGGGAGCAAACGAAAAGTCCGGATGGTTTTCGATCTCCTGCGCCAGCGCGGCGTGCCTAACGAGTCACTGAGCCGCGTCTACGCGCCACTCGGATTCGACATCGGCGCTGATTCGCCGGCCGAGATCGCGATCAGTGCACTCGCTGAGATCATCGCTGTCCTGCGCGGGCGCAGCGGCGGACACATGCGCGCGAGTTGACGCTCGGCGCGCAGGGAAATAGCCTCGGCGCATGGCCCAGCTCGCTGAATCTCCTCCGCCGCCCGCGCCGCAAACCCGCACGCAACCGGCCGTGTTGCCGCCGATCAACTTGAAGAAGTGGATCGAGGAAAATCGCGAGCTCTTCAAACCGCCGGTTAGCAATCGCTATCTCTACGACGGCCGCGACTTTTTTGTCATGGTGATCGTCGGACCGAATGCGCGGAACGACTTCCACCTCGTCGACTCGGAGGAGTATTTTTACCAACTCGAAGGCGACATCAAAGTGCGCATCCGCGAAGGCGATCGCATCGTCGATCACCTCGTGCGCCAGGGCGACACGTTCTTCATTCCGCCGAATGTGCCGCACGCGCCCGTCCGTCCGCCGAACACGATCGGCGTGGTCGTCGAGCGACGTCGCCCCGCGGGTGAACGCGAGCACGTCATCTTCTACTGCCCGAACTGCAGCGCACTCGTCGAAGACATCGATTTCGATTGCGGCGACATCGTGCAGCATTTCAGCCAGGCGATGCTCGATTTCTGGGCGAGCGACGAGCGCCGCACCTGCAAAAACTGCGGCGCGAAAGTCGAGAAGGCCGAGCCGGTGAAGCCATTCACGGACTGAGCGACTTCGCTCATGTTGCACGACGATCAGGAGCGGTTCGTCGCTCTTCGGGTGCTTCTCACGGCTGATGCCGCCGTGCTGCTCGCGCTCGGCCTCGCGTTGATCTTCGTCCCCGACACGCTCGCCGCTGTGTTTCAATTCAAAGGCCTTCCTGATGTTGTCGATTACATCGGTGGGTTTCTCGGCTGCGCATTTATCAGCCTCGGCATCGGGTATGTCGCGACGACCGCTGATCCGATCCGGCACGTCATCTGGATTTGGATCGGAATCGCGCGCGGCGTGTTCGAAGTGATCCTGAGTGTCGTCTGCGTGCTTCGCGGCGTTGTGAGCTGGCCACAAGCCAGCTTCGGCATCGCCTTTGCCAGCGTGATCGCGCTTGGCTACACAATTTTCTATCCCCGCGTGCGGGAACAATAAGCGTCGCGCACAGTACTTGTCCGCTGAGACAGCGGACGCTACAGCATCTGTGCGCGATGAAGATCGACCTCCACACGCACATCCTTCCGCGCGAGTGGCCGGACCTTGACGCGAAGTTCGGCTATCCGGGATTCGTTAGGCTGGAGCATTACAAGCCGTGTTGCGCACGGATGATGAAGGACGGTCGCGTCTTTCGGGAGATCACGGACAACAACTGGGAACCGACCCGCCGCATTGAAGAAATGGATGCGACCGGAGTCACGATGCAGGTGCTCTCCACAGTGCCGGTGATGTTCAGCTACTGGGCGAAACCGCACGATGCGCTGGAGCTTTCGCGTCTGTTGAATGACCACATCGCCGACGTGGCGCGAGCGCACCCGATGCGGTTCAGCGGGTTCGGCACCGTGCCATTGCAGGATCCGGAACTTGCTGCGCGTGAACTGGAACGCTGCGTGCGCGAGCTAGGACTGCGCGGGATCGAGATCGGCACGCACGTGGATGCGAACGAGCATTGTCACGGACCAGAGTGCCGGAACCTGGATGATCGCGGGCTCGACGTGATCTGGAAGACGGCGGAGGAACTCGACGCCGCGATTTTCGTGCATCCGTGGGACATGATCGGCAAGACGCGCATGCCGAAATACTGGCTGCCGTGGCTGGTCGGAATGCCGGCGGAAACCTGCCTCGCGATCTGCTGCATGATCTTCGGCGGCGTCTTCGAGCGATTTCCGAAGTTGCGAGTTGCCTTTGCGCATGGCGGCGGCTCGTTTCCGTTCACGATAGGGCGAATTGAGCACGGCTTCGACGTGCGGCCGGATCTCGTCGCGGTCGACAACAAGGTCAATCCGCGGACTTATCTCGCGTCTGAACGGACGCCGGCCCGGTTTTATGTCGACTCGTTAGTCCACGATCCCGCTGCGCTGCGGATGTTGCTCAGCACTTTCGGCGCGGAACGCGTCGCGCTCGGATCGGATTATCCGTATCCGCTCGGCGAAGCTCATCCCGGTGAACTGATCGAATCGCTTGGTGATATTTCCGCGGCGGACAGGATGCGCTTGCTCGGCGGAACAGCGCGCGAATTCCTTCGCCTCTGATGCCGCGCTACAACGGCGCAACCGCGTTCATCCTCGGAGCCGTCCTGATCGTTCTGATGTGGTCAGGCATTGCGCCAAAGGACCGAATGACATGGTGGCTCGAAGTTACCCCCGCGTTGGTCGGTCTCGTTGTGCTTGTCGCGGTGCGGAAGAGCTTTCGCTTCACGCTCCTGCTCCAGGTCTTAATCGCTCTTCACATAATCTTGCTTGCGGTGGGCGGTCATTACACCTACGCGGAAGTCCCGTTAGGCAACTGGGTGCGGGATGCACTGCACCTCGGTCGTAATCATTACGATCGGCTCGGGCATTTTGCGCAGGGCTTAGTTCCGGCGTTGATCGCGCGCGAGATCATCATTCGGGGCAACATCATTCCGTCGCGAAGTTGGACAGGATTCTTCGTGGTTTGCGTCGCGATGACGATTAGCGCCCTCTACGAACTAGTGGAGTGGATCACTGCCGTGATCTACGGCAGCAACGCCGACGCGTTTCTTGGCGGGCAGGGTGATATTTGGGACACGCAAGAAGACATGGCTTGCGCGCTTATCGGGGCGGTTTGTGCCGTCCTCTTCTTCAGTCGCTGGCACGATCGCCAACTCGCCGGGTCTGGCGCTCAGAGCAGGTAGCGCAAATACTCGCGATCCCAGGCGGCCGGGGTACTCTCGCGCGGCGAATACGGTCCCGGCCGATAAGCGCGGGAGGTGATGCCTTGCTGGCTCAGCTCGCAGACGTGCCAGTCCTGGCGATTCGTGATGTCCCAGAACTCAACTGCATCCTGCGGTCGGAACTCCGAGTTGCCTGCCGCGTCGGGATGAAAGAGCCAATCACACACGATCCGCGTCCGGTCCGGAGCTTCCGGCCAGAGCTGGTGCACCATGACGTAATCGGGATGCATGCTCAGGAGCATGTTCGGGAAGATCGAGTAATAGAAGACGCGCGCGTGATCTTCGCCGCGCAGCTCGCCGACTGGTCGCGCGCACGCGTTGCCACTCATGGTCAAGCTCGCGCCTTTGTTGATTGTCATGAAGCCGCCGAGGAACGGACCTTCATCGAGATCGTTCTCGGCGGAATCATAAGGCGACACTTTCGAGAGCATCGGGTGCACGCCGGGGCAGTGATAGCACTCCGAGTAGTTCTCGAAGATCAATTTCCAATTCGCACCCACGTCGTACCCGATGCGTTTCGCAGAACGAAGTTGCGGCAGATTCCAGTCAGCGAACTTGCCTGCGAGAGGCGCGAAGTATTCGGCGAGCGGCTTCGGGTTGTTCGCGAGGTTCACGAAGATGAATCCCTCCCATTCCCCGACCGCAACCGTGCCTAACGAGTAGTTGGCTTTGTCGAAGCCAGGCGCTTCATCCATGTGCGGAGCACCGACCAGCCGCCCATCGACCGCGTAAGTCCAGGCGTGATACGGACACTGAATCGCGGCGCAGTGTCCATGCGCCTCTTCGATCAGCCGCGTGCCACGGTGCCGACAGACATTGTAGAACACGCGCACGTTCGCCTGTTGGTCGCGAGTGATGATCAGGCTTTCACCCGCGACGTCGCGCAGGAAGTAATCACCGGCTTTCCCGACTTCGCTCTGATGTCCAACCACGACCCATTCGCGCGCGAAGATCGCCTCGCGCTCCTGAGCAAAAACTTCCGGCGAAATGAAGTAGCGCTGCGGCAGCGTCTGTCCGTTCGCCTGCACGCGATTACTCGTTAGCCGAAATTCGAGACTCGCGGCACGACGCCACGTTGGAAATTCAAGAGCAACTCAGCGGCGCGTTCACCGATTTCCCATGCCTCCTGCGCGGGCGCATCGATCTGCGAGGCGCGCAGATTAAGCCGGAACAATGATTCGGCGAGTGCCTGCCGGATGTTGAAGAACATCGCCTCGACGACCTGCGATACTTCGGGTTCAAGCCGCGCTTGAAACTCGCGACAGGAGTCATCGAGCTTCTCCTGAAACTCGCGCACCATCTCAACGCGCCGCCGGAACAATCCCGTCACGAGTAAGATCACGCCGGTCGCAACGAAGGCCGCCGCAACCAGACTGACCCAGAGCGCGCTCGACATGATCAGGATGATGATGCCGAGAAGCGCGAGCGCTCCGCCCGCGACCGCAAACCGGCTGATCTCCCGCTTCGGCTCGTCCGCACTCGCGCTCATCGCGGGCTCATTGACCGCGACGCGCTGCAGACGCGAACGCAAACCATCGACGATCCGTAACCGATCGCCGCGTTCTGGCAGCGGCACGTTCTCGCGCGGGCGCTCGTCCCTTTCGCTCATGCTCTTCGCTAGCTCCGCGATCGTCGTCTCCATTTCGCTGAGAAGATCATTCGCGACGCGGCGCGCTTCGCGCTCGAGCTGCCGCCGCGCTGCCTCTCGAAAACGTGCTTTCGCTTCGGTCAGCCACGGCACTGCGCGCCGGCCACGCACAAACGAGAACACATCACCCAAGGTCCGCCCGATCCCGAGCTGTTCGGAGAATGAATTCTCCGCGTTGCGCGCCAGCTTGTCGTAAGCGGAAGTCAGCTTCTGCACGATCACCTGCTTGATCGGCCCGGCCTGCTTCTCGCGCGCTTCCACTTTCGTGACCAGCGTCTCGTAAAACAGGCGCTCGCGCGCGAGTATATCCTTCTCGGTGCGCAGGTTGGTCAACAGCTTCGTCACGACGCTGCGGATCGTCTCGTAGGAGCCTTCCACTTTCATGCGCCACACTTCGCCGCCCTCGATCGCGCTTCGGAGATAATTGCGAAAATCATGGAAGCCGCTGTCCAATCGCCCTTCGCGCTCCAGCTTGGCCGAGAGGGTGAAAATCCGCGGGTCGTAGACCTGCCGTTCGCGCGCATACTGCACCACGTGCTCGCGATTCGTCGCCAGCTCTTGCGCGCTCGCGCGATCGGACTGCTGCAGGACAAAGACCATCTTGCGGTGCCAGTTCCCGCTGATCAGCTTGAGAAGTTCCCAGGCAGATTTGGTATGCGGATTTACCGCGGAAAAAACGAAGACGACGAGGTCGCTCTGCGGGATGTAGTTCTCCGTGATCGCCTGGTGATTTTGGATAATCGAGTTCGTTCCCGGCGTGTCGACGATGGTTGCTTCGCGCAGCACATCCTTGGGCAGCGAGACTCGCTCCCACGAAGGACCCAGATTCGTTAGGCTACGCTCCGGTCCGTAGACCAACTCCTGGATGCGCGTCGTGCAGGGCCCTGGCGCGACGTCGCAAACTTCCTCCTGCACGAGTGCGTTGATGAAGCTGCTCTTGCCCGTCTTGACCTCGCCCACGATGACGAGCAGGGCGGGCGATTGGAGATTCGTTAGTCGCGCGCGGAGGATCTGAGTCGCCTCAAAATCGGCGCACCGCTCAGCCAGCCAAAGCGCGCGCTGCAGCAAGGCCCGGAGCGCCTCATACTGCTGCTGCAGTTCATAAGTCAGAATTCGCGGTGGCATCGATGCGTTTGGCCGCCGGCAACGCCCGCGACTGAGCTGTGATCCTATTATCCCGACCGCGCGATGTTCTAGTTCTTTCCTCCTGAAACGTATTTTCCACGCTGAAAACACCGATACTCGCGGTTTTAAGCCGCCGTTCTTTGGCTTTATTGCGCCTCGTGCTGCAGGTGGAGGAAGAGTTTGATCAACCGGAGGCGTTCTCCGTCGAGGACGAGAAGTTCGATCAAATCTTCCCGCCGGCGATCCGCAGGCTGTCGGGCTTATTCTGGACGCCGGTCGCTGTCGCCGCGGAAGCAGCGCGGCTGCTCGTGACGGAGCCCGACACGCGTGTGCTCGACGTCGGCTGCGGTCCGGGCAAGTTTTGTCTCCTCGCGGCACAGCTCACCGACGGCTGCTTCACTGGCGTCGACCAGCGCGATGAGCTGATCCTCGCGGCACGCAACGCTGCCGCGCAGCTGGGGATTTCCGAGGTCGAGTTCCGCCACGCCAACGTCAGCGACATCTCGTTCGCTGACTACGACGCGTTCTACATCTTCAATCCGTTCGAAGAGAACATGCACGGCCACAAGATCGACTCCGACGTGCCGCTCTCCCCCGCTCTCTTCAAAAAGTACACGCGCTACGTCGCCGACCAGCTCGGCCGGAAGCCAGTCGGCACGCGCGTTGCCACGTACGCAGGTTACGGCGACGAGATCCCGTCCTGCTACGAATGCGAACAAGCGCTCTTCAACGACGACCTCAAGCTCTGGACCAAGATCCGCGACTACGATCCGGACGTTGAGCGTCTCGGTCTGCGTAGCGCGCGCAGTTATCGAGGTTCGTTAGGCTGGAGTTCGCCGAGGTAAAACTCGAAGCCGATCGGCCGAAGTCCTAATCTTGTTGGCATGCCGGAGAAGGACATCGCCGCAAGGCTGCGCGGCTTCGGTCCTGTCGGCATCATTGCGTTCCTCATTCTTCTCCTCGCCGGGCCGCCGTGGTTCCGCGCCCTGCTCGTGATTCTGTGGATGGTTCTTTCGCGGACGCCGCCACGCAAACTGGGCTTAATCCCGCCACGTAGTTGGGCGCGAACAGTTGCGGTCGGGATTCTCTTCGGCGTGGCGTTCAAGCTGGTCATGAAGGCGATCGTCATGCCGCTCCTCAGCGCCGATCCAATCAATCACGCGTATCACTTTCTCGTCGGAAATCACGCGGCGCTCCCCGGCATGCTCCTTCTCGTCGTAGTGAGCGCGGGCATCGGCGAAGAGGTCACGTTTCGCGGCTACCTCTTCGAACGCCTCCGCAAACTTTTCGGTCGCGGACGCGTCTCGATGATCGCGATCGTCCTCGTCACAGCCGCGTGGTTCGGCATCGTGCACTACGCGGACCAGGGCTGGTCTGCGGTTGAACAAGCCTTCATTGTCGGGCTCGTCTTCGGCGCCATTTTCGCCGTCACGTGGCGGCTGCCCATGCTGATGGTCGCGCACGCAGCGTTCGACATCACCGCCATCGCGATCATTTATTTCGACCTTGAACTGCGCGTCGCACACCTCATCTTCGCCTGATTCGGTGCAGAACTTTTGCCTCCGCCTGGAAATTCTCGTGACCTAATTTCGCGAAATTTCCCGCGAGTAGTTGTGATGATTAGTTCCCCCCGCTTTTCCGAAGCCCTGACGCGCGCCGCGCCATGGCGCCTGCCGCAGCGTTTTCACGCTCGCGGAATCAGCATTTCTCCAGTAAATCGATAGGCCGCTTTTGAAGAAGAACCATGTCGTGTTTGTCTGCGATGAGTGCGGGGCGAAGCAGCGCCTCCCGCAGCACCGGCGGCATTGGTGCGAAAACTGTGGGCCCAAACCGTCCGAGATGCATCCAGCGCGGCTGAAGAAGATGGCGAGCAACGGGAGCGTTAACCCTCCACGGCCGTAAGCCTGGCCGACTCTAACGAATCAGCGTCTGAAAGCGCTTGTCGAATGCCGGCATGTCGCGGAATTCGTCGCCGTAAATCTCGAGCAACGCAGTTTGTGGCGGCGCGCCGTCGAGCAGCCGACTGACGAACTGCGGGAAACGCTCGGCCGGATACTTCGCGAATAGGTATCGAACGAACTTCGTGCCGGTGTCGTAAACCCGCTGCACTGCCGCGCGATTCTCGGGATACCTGGAGACGCCAATCAGCTCGCTCGCCGTCATGCTCGCCGAGTGCAGGATGCGCGGGTTAGCTCCGGGCGAAAGGCCGCGACGCACCGCGCCAGTCGCATCGCCCATGTATTCGGCGAAACCTTCGCTCAACCAAAGCGGCCACTGGCGCCGGCCGTAGATGCGCGAAACGATCGCATGCGTCGTCTCGTGCGCGAGCGTGTCCGACTCAAAACCCTGGCCGGTGCCGTGCACGTTCAGGAACAACTCATCGCCGTGCGCGAAGCTATGTGCCCATTGCTCACGATGATTCACCTGCTTCAGGAAGATCTTCCATTCCGTGTCGTCGGCGAAGAAAAAGACGTGCGATTTGCGCGCGTATTGTTCTTTCCCGGCGCCGAGTGTTTTCGCGACGAGCCAAAGGTCGAACTCGATCTCGCGCGCGATCTGCAACGCGTCGCTAAAGACACGGTAGTGCAGGATGAAGTTCTCCGTTTCGCCGTGGTACCACGCGCGCGGATTGATCGCGAGCGCGTTGGCTCCGCGCACGCTGACTTCGCGGTTCGCGATCGTCTCCCAGGTTAATTGGCGCATCGGCGTGCCGGCTGGCGGAGGAGTCGAAGCCGCACGCGCCGGCGGCGAAGGCGTCGCGAGACCGGCTGCACGGCCGGGTGACTGTGTCGGAAACGGCCAGTCTTTACTTTGCGCGAGAAGGAAGGGAGCAGAGGCGAAGCAAACTGCGACGATCGCGACGCTGACCGCGACTCGGATCATGCCATTCGGCTTTTTCCGAATTTCCGGTTTACAAGTCCAATCCATGAGTCGCGTTATCTCCAACAACAGTTCGCCCGCGGCCGGCGTAAAGCGTCCGGATTCCTTCGAGAGAAAGCGGGCCAAGATACCGCTGACATCCGATGTAACTCGGAGCAATCATGATCGATTTGGATGGAGAACGTTACCGGCTCGCGATGCCGGTCGATGAAGCTGTCTCGTTCGCGATGGGCTGGTCGGTCTTGAATGGCGGCGAAACGAATGACGCGCAGCGCGCGATCGTCGGCTTGCTCGCCATCGATGAGCTGCAGTATAGCGAACGCTGGCGCGCCGCTGCACTTCTGCGCGCGTGTCTGCACGAGCTCTGGCCGGACTGGATCGAGTAGATCCAGCGCGGCCAGCTCAGCTATCGACACGGCCTAACGAGTAGCCGCGTCTACTGCGCGCGTAGCGCAATCATCGGATCCACTTTCGTTGCGCGCAGCGCCGGGATGTAGCTCGCGAGCAATGCGACCGCTAAGAGTACCAGCGAGATGCTGAGGAAGGTAAACGGATCAGTGGCGCTGATCCCGAAGAGCAATGTGGCCATGACTCGCGTGAGGATGAACGCCACGACCAGCCCGATCGTGAGCCCCATGCCGACAAGTCTTAGTCCTTGTATCACCGTCATCTTCAGAACGTCGCTGCGTTTCGCACCGAGCGCGATGCGGATCCCGATCTCGCGTGTTTGCTGCGCAACGGAGTAACTCATCACGCCGTAAATGCCGACCGCCGCGAGGACGAGCGCGAGCCCGGCAAAGACCGCGAGCAGCAGCATGCTGAAACGCTGCCGCGCAACTGCGCCGGCGACGATGTGCTCCATCGAATCGATGTTTGCTACCGGCTGATCTTTATCAACCGACCAGATCGCGTTGCGCACCGCGGTCGAGAGACTCAACGGATCGACGGATGTGCGAACGACGAGCGCATTCGCCGTCAGACTCTTGAGTTGCCGGTAGGTGAAATACATCTGCATCTTCGGCTCGGCGACGAAGTCATTTTGCCGCACGTCTTTCACCACGCCGATGACGGTGCGCCACGGTGCTTCGCTGGTCGTGGAGCCGTTCTTTAGGCGTTTGCCTATCGGGTCCTCGTTAGGCCAATAGTGCTTCGCCGTCTTCTCGCTTACTACCACTTTCAAATCAGTCTCGAGCGTGTCCTGGTCGGTGAAATCTCGCCCGCGCATGAGAGCGATTCCCATTGTCTCGAAATAGCCCGGCCCGATGGCGCGAAAGATCACATCGGGGTGCTGATCCGGCGGCGGATCGGGAATGCCTTCGACGCCGATGGGCATCGAATCGCCGTTGTACATCAGCGGCAGATTTCCGGCGATCGCGGCGGATTGCACGCCCGGCAATGGCTTCACGCGGCGCAGCACTTCATCGAAAAAAACAACACGTCGCGCGGTGTCGGGATACTTCACTTCCGAGAGATCGATGTTCATCCCGAGCAGATGATCGGCGCGGAAGCCGGGGTCGAGATTGCGCAGGTGGATGAAGCTATTGATCAAGAGTCCCGCGCCGATGAGCAGGATGAAAGAGACCGCCACCTCCGCGATGACAAGTGTGCTGCGCAACTTCTTCCCCCGGACGCCTGCGCCTGAATCCCGACCACCTTCCTTCAGCGTGTCGTTCAGGTTGAAATGCGACGCCTGACTCGCCGGCGCCAGTCCAAAGATGAGGCCGGTGACGATCGCGATGCCAAGCGTGAAGACGAGCACTTTGCCGTCGATTGTGATCAGGTCCGCGTGCGCAAGATCCTGCGGAATGAAGCCGGTCAGCACGCGCAGACCGACATAGGCGAGCACGAGTCCAACTACGCCGCCGAGCACCGAAAGCATCACACTTTCGACCAACAGTTGCTTCGTTAGGCGCGCGCGATCAGCGCCGAGCGCTAGGCGCAACGCGATTTCTTTCTGACGAACCGCAGCCCGCGCGAGCAGGAGGTTCGCGACGTTCGCGCAAGCGATCAGAAGCACGAAGGCGACGGCGCCTAACAAGATCAAGAGCGCGGGTTTCATGTTGCCGACGATCTCTTCGTGCAACGGGTTCACGACCGAGCTGATGCGCGTGTTCTGCTCAGGATACTGCTGCGCCAGCCGCGCGGTGATCGTCTGCATCTCAGCTTTCGCCTGCTCCAACTTCACGCCCGGTTTCATCCGCGCGATAACCTCGAGAAAGTGATCTCCGCGCGATGCCGCTTCCTCTGATGGAAACGCGAGCGGCACCCACACCTGATCGCGCCAGTTGCCAAACGCGGGCAGCTGCACGCTCCGCGGCAGCACCCCGACGACGGTGTAGCTCTCGCCGTTCAAGTTCAGCGCGCGGCCGATCACGCTCGGATCGCTGCCGAAGCGCCGCTTCCAGAGGCTTTCGTTGAGGAGCGCGACTTTCGTCCCGGGCTGATCTTCCTCCGGCACGAAGGTGCGGCCGATGATCGGCTTCACGCCTAACAAGTCGAAGAGGTTCGCAGAAACACGTCGACCATCGAGGCGCTCAGGCTCGCCGACACCGGTCAGGTTGAAGCTCTTCTCGGCAAACGCGGCCATGCCGCTGAAGACCGTGGCCTGCTGCTGCCAATCGAGGAAATTCGCAGGCGACGGCGTGTTTTTCGGAAAGCCGAGATGCGTCGCGTTCTCCCAAATGACCACTAGCTGGTCCGGATTCTTGTAAGGCAGGGGGCGGAGCAGGATGGTGTTAACGACGCTGAAGATCGCCGTGTTCGCACCGATGCCGAGCGCAAGCGCGAGCACCGCGATCGCGGTGAAAGCGGGATTCTTCGCCAGCATGCGCACGCCGTAACGAACGTCTTGAGTGAGATCTCCGAACATATTGCTCTTTCGTGAGGTGCCCATCGGCACCGGGTTTTGTGGGACGCGGCGCTCCACCTGTTTCAAGCCGCGGCCTAACAAGTCAGGCGCATTTAAATCGCTGAGTACACTGCGCTGTGCTTCCTCTTCCGAAGCTCCACGACTCAGCGCCTGCTCGTATTCATCCTCGAGATGCTGCGCGAGCTCGTCCGCGATCTCCGCCTCACGCGCCGGCGAAAGCTGCAGACCGGCGAGGCGCGCCCTGATCTCAGCGCGGAAATCAGGCATACTCGATTCCGGTGATTCGCCCGATCGCTTCGACGAACTCGCGCCAGCCGTCGCGTTGCGCAGCAAGAATCTTCTTCCCCGCTGCCGTCAGACGGTAATAGCGGCGACGACGCTGCCCCGCCTTCTCCACCCAACGGCCGCGAATCCAGCCGCGCTTTTCGAGTCGATAGAGCAGCGGATAAAGCGAGGCGACGTTGAACTTCAGCGCTCCGCGCGAACGCATCTCGATCAGTTGCCCGATGTCATAGCCATGGCGTGGCCGGTCCTCGACTAGTGACAGGATCAACAACTCCGCGCTTCCCTTCTTCAGCTCGCGATCGAGAACTCGTGACGCCATATATTGCATTGACACATATTTCAAAGACAGACGCCGGTCAAAGTGAAATTTGTCTGTCGCGTGGGAAAATCGTAACGCGTGCCGCGCGCGAACGCGCCACAGCCGTCGCGTCAGGCACCGCTTTGCTGCGGCGTGCCACCTGGCGGCATCACCGCGCCAGCTCCGTCTTCGCGACGGCAGCGGAACACCCGAAGGTTCGACAACAAACAGCGGTGGCTACACCCTATAAGTCGTCACGCAGGAGCGACTCTTTGTAGCGCAGCGGGGCAGAGAACGTTTGCGGAATGAAGTTACCCGAAAGCGAACGAACGAGGGTGGCATCAGCGGAGTTGATTACACCGTCGAGATTGAAGTCGGCGCGGAAGTTGGTCGCGTTTGTCAGCTGGCCGGAACCGTTGCGCGTGATCGTCGCGTCGGCGGCATTAACTACTCCGTCAGCGTTAGCATCGCCAAGCAGCACGCCTACTGGGATGTCAATATTCGTCGTGTTGGTACCATCACTCACGGTCAGTAGAGTGACGGTAATCTTTTGCGCGTTAGTTACACCGGTTAGATTCACAGTCACGGCCGTCGTTCCGTTCCCACTCGTCGTGCTAACGCTTCCTGTCCCCGCCGTGACGGCGGCGCTGGCGAAAGTGATCGAGGTCGGGAAAGTCAGGACTAGCTGGTAATCGTTTGTAGCTCCCCCGCTGCGACATTCGATTCCGAAGCTACCAGTGAGTGGCAGGGTAACGTCGCGCGGCGTGCCATTTTGGATCTTTCGCGAAACGACCAGGGTAGGTGTTGGCAGCGGCAGACCATAGAATACGTAAACCGCGCCGGAGTCTTCGAAGTGCAGGGAGTGATTCGAGACGTTATGCTGGCGTGAGCCAATGATCAGATCGCTGGTGCTATCGCCGTCGAGGTCGCCGCTGCCGAGCGAGAAGCCAAATTTACCACCACCTATTTCGCCGGAGATGATCCATTTCGCGCGATCGAAAATGTTCGGTGCGCCGGATAACGGACCTCCGAATATCACAAACGTATGCTCGCCGAGCGGATCGCCGACAGCCACTTCCGCTTTGCCATCACCATTCCAATCGAAAGCATGCAGGCTCTGCGGTGTGACGCCGGTGAAGCGCGCGGCGGCGGCGGCCGCAATGGTTTGTGTCGCGCCCAGCGTTCCCCCGCGCACGATGTCTGTCTCGTTAGTTAGACCTAGGATGATATCGGCCTTGCCATCGCCATCCACGTCGCCCGCCGCAACCCAATCGCCGGTCAAGCCGGTAATCGTGGCGCTCGCCGGTGTGGAGGCGAGATCAATCGTGCCAGCGGACAAGGGCCCGTAAAAAACATAGGCGACGTTTCCAAAGGAGCGGACGATTAAGTCGGCTTTGCTATCGCCATTCACATCGCCGACCGCGACTCGACTTAAGCCGGAATTGGTAGCCGGTCCGTAGATCGTCAGGCTGGCAGGCGTCGTCGCCAGATCGGTCAATGCGGGCAAGCTGGCGCTGCCGAAAAAAACATAAACTGCGCCGGCATTCGTCCGATTGCCTGGACCGGTGGCGTTTCCTTCCGAGACGACCAGATCATCGATTCCGTCATTGTTGAGTTTTCCCGCGGCCAGTTCATTAGAGTCGGCGTAGGATGAGGTGGCTCCCGCGGTTCGGAATTGCCACGTCGCCTGGTTCGTGGGCGAAAGCGTCTTGATCCCGGACAATCCCGCGCCGCCTTGGAAGGCATACACCGAGCCCTTGACGTTGAAGCCGGCAGCGCCGATCGCACCTATGATGAGATCGCGCGTCCCGTCGCCGTTCAAGTCGGCGGTCGTGAGTGACGAACTGATATGCTGTTGATTGATGTTCGACCGCACCTCCAAACTGGGCGTGGTCGTTAACAAATCAATCGTGCCGAGCCGTCGTGTGCCATTGCCGTAGAGCGCGAAGACTCTGCCGCTGTCGTCGACGGTATCGCGAGCATCGGAAAAATTGAAGGCGCCCGCGATGAGATCGACCCTGCCATCACCGTTGATATCACCGGCCGCGACGGAGTAGCCGATCCAGTCGTTAGGTCCCGTCGAATTTGGATTCTCAACTGGATTACCGGGACCGATGAGCGTGAAATCCGCGGGTTGGCTGGCAAGTTCCCGGTTAGTCTGCGGCCCGCCTGTAACTTCGTCCGCACCAATGTCGATCTTGTAGAGACCGGAGGTACCGATCATTGCCCGCGGTTCGCGGTCGATATCGCGACTCGGCGCGTTTGTATGCGTACCGGCGTCAATCGCCGGCGATCCCGGAGTGAGATGGTAGTTCGCCGTCAGTTGGGGATTGACCGTCAGGTCGGTTCCGCTGGGAAGAAAGCCCTGCGTGTTCGCCGTGTTGCCAAAGTAAATGTTATAACTCGTACTGACGGTTGCGCTCGCCGAGACGCCAATGGGATGGCTCGTGATGATGTTGTTGACCAGAGTGATATCAGAGTCTGCGTGAACCCCGTTCACGGCGTTGCCGACAATAGTGTTATTCGCCAAAAGCACGGAGCCTCCAAAAGGATCGATGTCCACACCGCCGCCGTTCGTCGTTCCACCACCGGTAAAGGTATTATTAGCGATGATGTTGCTGAGCAGAGCGGGGGTCGCAGTTTCAACCTTAATCCCGCCGCCCTGCGCGAAGGCGCCTTGCGCATCCGCGGTGTTATTCTGGATGCGATTGTACTGAATACGCGGCGAGCCCCGCTGCACCCAGATGCCACCGCCGAGCAGATAGCCCGTGTTACCGGTGATGATGTTGTTGCTGATTGTGGCGTCGCTATCGTGCATAGAGATTCCGCCGCCGTGATTACCGCCGCCGCCGCCCGTGATTGTAAAACCGTTGATTGTCGGCGCGACCTGCGCGGTCATCCCGTTCACGCCGAAGATGGAAATGACCGATTGCTGCGCGGTGAAAGGCCGAATCGTCGTGACATTGAGCGCGGCGTTCTGGTTTACGAAATCAGCACAGGTATAACCGCCGAGAATGGTGACACTCTTCGTTAGGTAGAGATTGTACTGGGTGCCGCTTATCAATTTCGCCTCGGTGTAGGTGGCGGCAGCAACTTTGATAACATCGCCCGGTTGCGCCGCGTCGACCGCAGCTTGAATCGTGGTAAAGTTCGCGCCGCCAGACTGGCAGACATGAACTTCGTTTGCCGCCCGCGCGCCAACTGGCGCTAGGACGAGAACAAGCAGGCTTAGCAGCCTGGAAGAATATGCTTTCATGGGGGGATTTCCTAACCGGGTTTAACTGTCTGGCAGCTGATGCTGCTACCTACATAAACGAACTGAGCCGCTGTCGGAGTTAGTTACAAGTAACGCTGCGGTCGCCTCTGCTAGATGCGAAAGTGGCGAAGAGCCGCGGAAAGCGACCACGGCAGGCGCGGGCCGTCGCCGACGTAACCTGATCGGTCGCGCTGGCGGAGTTCGCCAGCCGAAGGCTCGCGACTGCTGCGTCGCCGAGCAGAGGCTCATGGTCGCGCAGGCTATCAGGAAGACGGACGAACAGCAATGCGGCCTTTTATGACCGTTGCTGCTGGGAACGGGTGAAGTTTCCGACGAACCGAAAGAAGCTTCGTAACTACTACTCTGCCAGTGTCCGCCTCAGCCAGACGGACAGCGGAGACTATGGAATGAAGTGGCCGGAGAGCGCGCGCACGAGCGTCGCGTCGGCGCTGTTGATCGTTCCGTCGGTGTTGAAGTCCATGCGGAAGTTTGTTGCGTCAGCCGACTGGCCGGAACCATTGCGCGTCAACGTCGCGTCCGCCGAGTTTATGGTGCCGTCGCCATTCGCATCTCCAACGAGGAAGCTAACGGGGATGCTGAGCGTGCCGGCGTTCGTACCGTCACTCATTCCCGAAACGCTAATCACCATGCTTTGCTGATCCGCGACACTGTCGAGATTCAGGGTCAGCTCCGACCCGCTCACGTTGAAGTTGC
>JBJMWV010000292.1:0-6288 GCA_045809985.1 Chthoniobacterales bacterium
GATTCTCTTTGGCAGCGGTCACATTGCGATTAAGTCTGCCTTTGCGGAAGGATTTGTTGGCTATCGGCTAATCCATTGTCAGCAAGGTTACCTCTCACTGTTTACCGGAGCCCGGTATAACTATATTAGCGGCGACTTTCGCCTAATCGGCACGCGCCTGCGGGATAGGAGCACGTTCGGGGAGCAGGGCTGGGTCGATCCGGTGGTAGGACTTAGCGGAAGGGTTCACCTTTGGAAGCCGCTTTCTTTTTGGGCGAAGGGCGACATTGGCGGCTTCGGTGCGGCGAGTGATTTCGCCTGGCAAATACAAGGTGGCCTCGGAGTGCAGATCACGCACCTGATCTATTCCGATATCGGATGGCGTTACCTGCAGAACGACTACACGTCCGGCGATTTCACCGACAAGACGCACCTGAACGGACCTTACATCGAGACGGGATTTACCTTCTGAGTGCGCTTCGATGAAAGCGAAGCGGCTCGCCTCTTCATTAGAGCTGGCATTAGTCGGTCCGCTTTTCCGCGCGTGCAAGCGAAGTAGAGGAGCCGGGTACTTCAGCGCTGGTCGTCGCCGGCCTCAGCGTCCTGGCTCTGAGATGGCGGCCTTCCACGGCTCGCGCTTAGCCGCAGGCGAGCAGCGCCGTTAGTCCCACGCAGTCAGTCTCTGGGGTCTCGACAAGTTGACCGCGTTTCGTGCGTACCTCGGCGACGTACTTCTCTGCCGCGAAGCCCAGTTAGCAGCAGGACTTCAGCAACGCTCCGACGGGCGCCGCGCTCGTCGCGCTGACCTTCTCGAGCGTGCGCAGGTCGCGCTTGAAGGCGGGGTCACTTTGCACGCAATCCTGCAGGCACTTCAGGTTAGCCGCCAGCTCGGCGTCGCGCTTCTTCGGTAACGAGTAGATCATCCAATTCTGCTCGCGTTCGGCCACGACCATCCCGCGCTCGCGCAGATAGGCAAGATGCTTCGAGATCTTCACCTGCGGCTCCTCGAGGATTTCCTGAAAGTGGCAGACGCAGAGCGGCGTCTTCGTGAGCAGATGCAAAATGCGCAGCCGCGTCGCATCGCAGAGGCACTGATAAATCTGAACTAATTCCATCGTCGCGCTCGTCGTCAGCAGCAACCCGCGGCTGCGTGAGTCTCCGGCTTGTTGCTCGTTCCGCAGCCGTCGGCGCCGCACTTCTCCTTCGCGAGGCAGTCCGTCTTTTTTTTGCTGAGCCGCAGCTCAAGGTGATCACCAATGAGCGTCGCGTTCTCGATGGGGAACTGCGAAACGCCGCAGTCATCATATTCGACTTCCACCTCCAGATCGTCGTGGGGCAGAACTTGCCGGCCGAGATCGAGAATCTTCGCGAAGATAACGGCGTTCAGCCGGTGATCCGGGTCGTTATCGGAAAACCACGTCTGCAGGAGGCAGGTCTCGCTTCTGTCGTGCAGCGTCCCGCCGCAATCGATGAAGCGTTTCGTGATGTGCCCCACTTCCGTGATGTGGAAGTGCGCCGGAATTTGATCGCCGTCGGGCAGAACGAACCGTGGAAAGGAGGAGGGATGTGACCGCAGGAGAGATTTGAGTTCATTCAGCTTCATAACGCCGGCGAGCATATTCCTCTACAGGAATACGTCAAAAGGCGTGCGGTCGGAAGGTTGCGGATCAGTGTCGGAATAGTGCACGCGCCTGATCAAGTGACCTGCGTGTCGATGTCGAGCATCGGACGTGGCCGAAGAAGATAAGCAAAGAGAGTCGCTCAACTGCGTTGTAGTGGTAGAGGTGAAACAAGCATGACAACGGGAGATGCTCGGACGAACGCTGTGAAGCACGGAATCATCGGAGTCGATGATCATCCGTTCTTTCACAAAGGCGCTGCGCGAATGCTCACGAGCAAACCCGAACAATTCCGTTGCAGCATTCCGCTAAAGCGATGAAGCCCGACGGCACTTTCAAAAAAAAGCGCGGCATCATTGTCGTGGATGACCATCCGCTCTTTCGCAAAGGCGTGGTGCAGATGCTGAGCCAGGAGCCGGACCTGGCGGTTCTCGCGGAAGCGGAGAGCAGCCCAAGTGCGCTCGAGTTGATGCGCAAGACTCCGGTCGATCTTGCGATTGTCGACATTGGTCTACACGGGAGCGCGAATGGTATTGAGCTGACGAAATCGATCAAAGCGGAACATCCGCATCTGCCGGTGCTCGTTCTCTCGATGCACGACGAATCGCTTTACGCGGATCGCGCGTTGCGGGCTGGCGCGAGTGGTTACCTGATGAAACGCGAGGCGCTCGATTCTGTGATTCTCGCGGTGCGGACTGTGTTGAAAGGCGAGATCTATGTCAGCGCGGAGATGTCGAAGCGGATGATCGCGCAGCATGTCGGCGCCGGCGGACAAGCGCTTTCGGATGTCGACAAGCTGACTGATCGCGAGCTGGAGGTATTGCAGCTGATCGGGGAGGGGAAGGAAGTGCGCGAGATCGCCGAGCAACTTTATCTAAGCGCGAAGACGGTGGAAGCGCACCGGTCGCACATTAAAGAAAAGCTGAACATGACCAACGCTCGCGAGGTCGCGCGTTTCGCGGTTCAGTGGGTCGACCGGCAGCGGTAGTCGGATAGGAATTTCACCTATGGCCGCACAATCCGTTTCACGGATTGTCGTAATTCATCGGACTTGGTTGTCTCGGCGCAGGGGTATGATGCCGATCGCAATTGAGTCTCTTCCAGCGAAAAACCGCAAGGAGGTCGAACAATTCTTGACCGAGCATCCGCTGTCACCGGCCGGTCGGTTGCGGCCACGGATAGGGCTTAACGGGAAAACGTGGTTCGCTCTGCTGGGACCGAATGTGGAAGAAGGGAAGATCGGTTTCGGGCCGACCCCGGTGACGGCGTTGCACGCTTTTAATCGCAATTTCGGGCGTGCCCGAAACGCCGATGGCGGGTTGCAGTCCGCAAACGCGAGCTAACCGCGCCCACCGAAAGCGGAGCGAAGCCGAGGAACCCATGTTTCCCTACCCCGACTCCGCTCCGCTTCCCGCGGGCGCGGCCGCCTAAAGAAGCAAGTGGCCTAGATCTTCCCGCGTTGCGCGCGCACGCTGCTGCCGAGTTTGCGTAAGCCAAGCTCGAGCCGCGTTTTCACCGTGCCGAGCGGTGTCCGTGTTTTGGCCGCGATCTCGCGATGACTCAGGCCGCCGAAGAAAGAAAGGTTTAGCGCTTCACGTTGATAATCCGGGAGCCGGCGAATCTCGCTTTCGAGGAAACGGCGAATGTCGGAAGCGGTGTTGTCTGCTTCCGCATGACTGCGCAGCCACGAGCGCGGCTCGCGTTCCACATAGGTCTCGAAGCGATCCTTCGCGCGCGAGTAGGCGGCGCGGCGGCGGACGCGATCGATTGCACGACGGCGAGCAATCGTAATGATCCAGCCGAGCGGTTTACCGAGCGCGGCGGAGTAGCTGTTCGCTTCGCGCCAAACCTGGAGCACGCTTTCCTGCAGCACGTCATCGGATTCGGCTTCGTCCTGGATCACCTGATAGATGACGTTCTTCAGCATCTTGCCATGGCGATCATAAAGCGCCGTGAGCGCTGATTGCTCACCGGCTGCGATCCGCTCCATGAGCGTTTCGTCGGAAGGAGTAGTTACTGGGGCGAACGGAACGCGCGAGATGGCGCTGGGACTAATGCTGGGTGTAATCATAATGTGGTGTGTCGCGTATTCTTCAGCGCTTCACCGGAAGGCCTAACGAATCGCGCCCGCAGTCTCGCGGTCGCAGCGGAAGGCCACAATTGGGCCGAGCCCTTGCCTGTCTGTAAGGCAAAGCCTTAGAAGTCAGAGCCATACGCGCACGGCTGTGCCGCGCTACGAACGCGGCCGTCTTTTGGACGAAGTCGAGGGACCGCTGCGGTATCGCTCGTTAGGCGACGGGCTCCCTCGACTTCGCTCGGGATGACGGCGGCGCTTGATGCGCTAAGGTTCCGCCTTCGCGCATGAAATTTCTTCGCTCAATCGTCCAGCGCTTCACCGGCAAACCCGTCGATTGGGATGAGCTGGAGGAATCGCTTATCCGCGCCGATCTCGGCGTGCCGATGAGCATGCGCATCATCGACGCGTTGCAGGAACGTGCGACGACGCAGACGATCACGTCGAACGACATTCAGGAAGTGGCGCGGGATGAAATCGCGCGCGTGTTGCCGATCGCGCCGCCGCCGCTCCGGCCGCTGCCCGCCGGCCCGAAAGTCATGCTGATCGTGGGCGTGAACGGAACGGGCAAGACAACTTCAACCGCGAAGCTCGCGCATTACCTGAAGAGCAAACGCCACACGGTCATGCTCGCGGCGGCGGATACATTTCGCGCGGCAGCGATCGAGCAACTCGGGATTTGGGCGGAGCGGATTGGCGTAGAGATGATCAAAGGCCAGTACAACGCCGATCCAGCGGCGCTATGTTACGACGCCTACCAAGCTGCCGAGAAGAAGGACATCGAGTTCCTGCTTTGCGACACCGCAGGTCGATTGCACACGAAGAGCAACCTCATGGCCGAGCTCGATAAGGTGAAACGCAGCATCGCCAAGCACGATGCGAAAGCGCCGCATGAAACGTGGCTCGTGGTTGATGCGACGACCGGCAGCAACGCGGTCTCGCAGGCGAAGGAATTCCACCAGGCGGTCGGCCTCACGGGCTTGATCGTGACGAAGCTCGACGGCAGCGGCAAAGGCGGTGTCGTGATCGCGATTCAGAACGAGCTCGGGATTCCGACGCGCTTTGTCGGCACAGGCGAGAAGCTCGAAGACATCTCGCCGTTCGATGGACGCGAATTCATCGCGAACATGGTGTAGAGGCGGGTGTAGCTGGACAAAAGCGTGAGCACCGTCACCGAGAAACTTCCCGTCGATCCTGAGCAGGATGTCGGCGCTCCAGCAGCGCGCGGGCTCGCCGGATTTATCGGCAAGTTCACCGTCATCTTCGGCGCGCGGCGCGAGCTGTGGCTCACGTTCCTGCTCAAGTTTCTCATCTACACGGCCTACTCCGTGACGAACAAGACGATGGTCTTGTGGCTCTCGAAGGACCTTGGCTTCAGTGACCAGGCCGCTGGAGCGCTCGTTGGCTGGGGTTGGGCACCGGCGATGACGGTGTTCACATTGCTCGCCGGCTCGCTCACCGACGCCATCGGGCTCAAGCGCACATTTTACCTCGGCGTCGGCATCTGCACCATTGCGCGCGCAGTCATGGTCACGACCACCATCCCGTGGCTGGCGCTTTCGTGTGGAGTGCTTCCGCTCGCGATTGGCGAGGCGCTTGGAACACCTGTGTTGCTCGCTGCGACGCGTCGATATTCCACGACCCGACAACGCTCGATGTCGTTTTCAATCATCTACATGATCATGAACGTCGGCTATCTCGCCGCCGGTTATATCTTCGACTACGTCCGCCGTCTCGATGCGCCGTTCAGCATCTTTGGGTTCTCGCCAACGACGCACCAGAAGCTCTTCATGGTAAGCCTTGCGATTGAGATCGTGATCTTCCCCGCGATTTACTTCCTGCGCCGCGGCGAAGACGAAGGCCACGCAACGAAGAGCACCGCACCAGCAGGACTATTCGGGGGCATCTGGAACACGGTGCGGGCGAGCGCGATCGACACCGTGCAGTTGTTCAAGCGCCTCGCTGGTCAATCGGCTTTCGTGCGCATCCTTCTCTTCTTTCTCCTCATCGGTTTCCTCAAAGCCATCTTCCTGCAGATGGATTACGTCTTCCCGAAGTTTGGTGACCGCGAGCTCGGTGCGCGCGCACCAGTTGGCAGGCTGGCCAACATCAACGCCTGGATCGTCATTCCGCTCGTGCCAATTATCGGTGCGCTGACCCAACGCTTCGCTGCCTACGCAATGGTCGTTCTCGGCGGAGCAATCTGCGCGGCGGGCGTCTTCATCATGGCGCT
Organism: Chthoniobacterales bacterium; assembly: GCA_045809985.1. Classification (GTDB taxonomy): domain Bacteria; phylum Verrucomicrobiota; class Verrucomicrobiia; order Chthoniobacterales; family UBA10450; genus JACCTI01. The sequence goes on from JBJMWV010000292.1 coordinate 5,906, forward strand.
GCCGACGGGATGGTTTGTTCCTCTCGCGAACGGCGGCTTCGGGCAATGGCTCGGCCACAGCTACCTCGGATTGCAGGGCGGAATTCACCCCTACTACGTGATGAGCGCGCTTTACCTGATCGTGTTCTCGATCGGCGAATGCTTCTATTCGCCGCGCGTTTACGAATATGCCGCCGCGATCGCGCCGAAAGGACAGGAAGCATCGTATGGCGCACTGGCCTACCTTCCGTTCCTCGTCGGCAAGCTCCTCATCGGAACCGCAGGCTGGGTCCTCGCTGCGTTCGTGCCACAGCATGGTCCACGCCGGCCCGAATTGATGTGGCTGACTTTCGCGCTCGCCGCCTCGGTCGCGCCGCTTGGTCTGCTCATCTTCAGCCGTTACA
>JBJMWV010000293.1:0-3645 GCA_045809985.1 Chthoniobacterales bacterium
GACCAGTAATCCAGACGAATACGTCGAGCGCTCGATGCAATCGATGGCGACGCACGTACAGGCGATGCTCGATCTGCAGAAGCGCGGCGCGATCACCTTCGATTACGGCAACAACATCCGGACGCAGGCAAAGAAAGCCGGGGTGGAGAACGCTTTCGACATTCCGGGATTCGTCCCCGAGTACATCCGTCCACTCTTCTGCGAGGGTAAAGGTCCATTCCGCTGGGTCGCCTTGAGCGGCGATCCGGAAGACATCGCGCGCACGGATCGCCTCGTGCTCGAGCTCTTTCCGGACAACGTGATTCTCGATCGCTGGATGAAGCTCGCGCAGAAGCGCATTCAATTTCAGGGCCTGCCGGCGCGTATCTGCTGGTTAGGCTACGGCGAACGCGCGGAGTTCGGACTCGCAATGAATGAACTCGTTAGGCGCGGTGAACTCAAAGCGCCGATCGTTATCGGTCGTGATCATCTCGACACCGGCTCAGTCGCTTCGCCGTATCGCGAAACCGAAGGAATGATCGACGGGAGCGACGCGATCGCGGACTGGGCATTGCTCAACGCGCTGGTCAATACCGCAGCCGGCGCATCATGGGTTTCGATCCATAACGGCGGCGGTGTCGGCATCGGCTACTCGCAGCACGCGGGCATGGTCGTAGTGGCGGACGGGACCGATAATTCGAAGCGTCGTCTGGAACGGGTTCTAACGAGTGATCCCGGCATGGGCGTTCTGCGCCATGCGGACGCTGGTTATTCGCGCGCGATCGATTTCGCGCGGGAACACGACATCGATATCCCAACGGGAACAAAAGTGCGCGACTGATTGATCATGCAAAAAATTATCGAATGCGTGCCCAATTTTTCCGAAGGCCGCGATCCTGAGCTGATTCGTCAGATCACCAGCGCGATCGAGTCGGTTGACGGAGTTTCGTTGTTGAATGTCGACCGCGGTGTCACCACTAACCGCACGGTAGTTACCTTCGCGGGCGAACCGACGGCGACAGTCGAGGCGGCCTTTCGCGGGATCCAAAAAGCCGCTGAGCTGATCGACATGCGGAAGCATTCGGGCGCGCATCCGCGCATGGGAGCGACGGATGTTTGTCCGTTTATTCCAGTTGGGAACGTCTCGTGGGAGGAGGCGATCGAATGCGCGCGGCGGTTGGGCAAGCGCGTTGGTGAAGAATTAGGCGTCCCCGTTTACCTCTACGAACGAGCGGCACTCGATCCGAAGCGCGCAAATCTTTCGCTGATTCGTGCCGGTGAATACGAAGGGTTTCCGCAGAAAATGAAACAAGCGGGATGGAAGCCGGACTTCGGGCCTAACGACTTCAATCCCAAGTGCGGTGCGACCGTGATTGGCGCGCGCGAGTTTCTCGTCGCCTACAACGTCAACCTGAACACGAAATCGGTCCGGCGCGCGAATTCCGTCGCCTTCGATGTTCGCGAGAAAGGGCGCATCAAAACCGAAGAGGGCACGCCAACGGGCAAGCGTGTGGTTGATGAACAGGGCGAGCCGGTGTGGGAGCGGGGAATGCTGAAGCACGTGAAGGCGATCGGCTGGTACGTGGAGGAATATGGCGCGGCGCAGGTCTCGATTAATCTCACCAACATCGATGAGACGCCGTTGCACGCGGCCTTTGATGCCTGTTGCGAATCAGCGAGCAAACGCGGTTTGCGCGTCACCGGTTCGGAAATCGTCGGGATGGTGCCGAAGAGATGTTTGCTCGACGCCGGCAAATATTTTCTGCGTAAGCAGAAGCTCTCCGAGGGCGCGGCGGAGGAAGAATTGATCGAGGTGGCGATTCGCTCGTTAGGCTTGAATGAGCTGAAGCCGTTCGATGCGAAGGAAAGAATTATCGAACTAAAGATCGCGCCGGATGAAGAGAAGTCCCTCGTAAGAATGAATCTGCGCCAGTTTTGTAATGAGACGCTGAGCGATTCGCCCGCGCCAGGCGGAGGCTCTGTCGCAGCGTTGATGGGCGCGCTTGGCGTCTCGTTAGGCGGAATGGTCGCGAATCTTTCTGCCGGTAAGCGCGGCTGGGAGGAGAAGCTCGCTTACTTCAGCGACTGGGCTGGGAAGGCGCAGCAACTGAAAGACGAACTGCTTTCTCTGGTGGATGAAGACACCGCCGCTTTCAAGAAAGTGATGCAGGCATTCGCGCTGCCAAAAAATTCCGCGGATGAAAAAACTGCACGCTCGGCTGCGATTCAATCGGCAAACAAGTACGCGGCGGAAGTTCCGTTGCGAGTCATGCAAACCGCGACGAAAGCGTTCCCGCTTTTGGGCGAGATGGCCGAGCAGGGAAACCCGGCTTCGATTTCAGATGTCGGCGTTGGTCTGCTCGCGACGCGCAGTTGCATCGAAGGCGCTGCGATGAATGTGCGGATCAATCTGGCTGGACTGAAAGATGCAAGATCGAAGAACGATTTTCAGGAACGACTCGCGCGACTTCGCGCTGAATCCGAAGGCGAGTTCAAAAGAATCAATCAGCTTGTTGAAAGCAAGCTGGGATAAGCAGCGCAGCGATTGATCCGCGAAGACACAAACTGGCCGCGCGCCTCCAGTTGGCTCGCTGGCGGAGCGAAGAAGAGCGGTGACGGCGCTTCACTTGGTGTTTTGGGTGTGCCGTTGAACTGTTCAGCTGGCGCGAGTCAATTCGAGCTCGCACCGGCGGCGATCCGCGAAGCTCTGTCGAATTACAGTTTGCATGATAGCGACGCCGGAATCGATCTCGGCCGGATCACTGTGCGCGATTTTGGCGATGTGACGCTGGTGGGCAGTTCGGCGGAAGGGAATTTCTTTCGTTGCGTGGACGTGATGCGCCGCGCGCACGTCGGTGACGCGACGATTCTGCTTGGCGGCGATAATTCAGTGACTCGACCGGGAGTTCACGCGTTAGGTTTTCCGCTGGAGCGATGCGGGTTGCTCACGCTCGACGCGCATCACGACGTGCGCGACCTGGACCATGGACTAACGAACGGTAACCCGGTGCGGGCGCTGCTGCGCGACGGACTGCCGGGCGCCAACATCTTTCAACTCGGTATTCAGCCATTCACGAACTCAACGGAATACGCGCGGGTTGCACACGACGAAGGCATTAACGTTATCACGGCCGATCAGATTTATGCAGATGGCATTGCGACGGTGCTCCGCGATGCGCTCTCGATTTTGAGCGCGCGCGTCGATGCGATCTACGTCGATCTCGATGTTGATGTCCTCGATCGCGTCTTCGCACCCGCCTGTCCAGGTTCGCGCCCCGGCGGCTTGCAGCCGTGGATGGTCCGACAGGCGGCTCGCTTCTGCGGCGCGCACGAGCGCGTGCGGATGATCGATCTCGTCGAAGTCGATCCGACCAAGGATATGGCCGACACGACGGTTCTCGCAGCGGCTTCATTCTTCCTCGCATTCGCCTCCGGTGTAGCGACCCGCTACGCGAAGTGAAAACGGTCGCCGTCGTCAATGCGGCGCAGCTCGTCACGCTTGCCGGGCCGAAGCGGCCACGCGTCGGTCCTGAGCTGAGTGAGCTCGGGATTATCGCAAACGGCGGGATGCTGGTGCGCGACGGAATCATTGCGCGTCTCGCGCGATCGGACGAGATCGAAAGAAGCGCAGGCGCTGACACGGAGATGGTTGATGCCGGCGGTCGC
>JBJMWV010000294.1:0-15437 GCA_045809985.1 Chthoniobacterales bacterium
GCGGAATAAACCCGGCGCTGCCTACATTTATCTGAACTACGGCGTGCACTGGATGTTGAATGTGCTCGTGAAAGGCGGTCCGCGGGATGGGCTGATCCTGATCCGCGCGATCGAGCCGCGGAGCGGAATCGAGCTGATGCGGAAACGCCGCGGCGTGGATGATGTGCGGCAGTTGTGTTCCGGTCCGGGCAAGCTGACGCAGGCGCTCGACATCACAGTCCGACATCACGAGATCGATCTCTGCGCCGATCCGCGGCATTGCTTTGCGCTGCGCGAAACAAACGACATCGATGTTGTCGCCGATGAACGCATCGGCATCACGCGCTCGGCGCATCTGCCGTGGCGGTTCACCTTGCGCGGGAGCAAGTTTGTAAGCCGGTCGGTGAAGTTGTAGCGTCCGCGATGTCCAGGAAGCGAGTGTTGCTTGGGATGAGCGGCGGCGTTGATAGCAGCGTCGCTGGTTATCTCTTGCGCGAGCAAGGCTATGACGTCGTCGGCGTGACGATGAAAGTCTGGCCGCAGGACTGTATCTCGCGCGCGGAGGACAAGTGCTGCGGGCCACAGGCAGTGGCGGATGCGCGCAGTGTCGCTCACTCGTTAGGCATTCCGCATTACGTGGTCGATGAAGCCGATCAATTCGAGCGGCTGGTGATCGATTATTTCTCGAGCGAATACCAGGCGGGCCGCACGCCGAATCCGTGCGTGATGTGCAATGAAAAGCTGAAGTTCGGGAACCTGTGGCAGAAGGCGGAAGCACTCGGCTGCGATTTCATCGCGACGGGGCATTACGCCATCATCGAACATCATGCGGATCGCGCGGTGTTGCGCAAAGGCGCCGATCCGCGCAAAGACCAATCGTATTTCCTCTTCAGCCTGCGCCAGCGCCAACTGCAGCGCGCGCTCACGCCGCTCGGTGCGATGTCGAAGACGGAGATCCGCGAGATCGCGCGTTCGTTAGGCCTGAAGGTCGCGGACAAGGTCGACAGCCAGGAGATTTGTTTCGTGCCCGGCAACGACTACAAGGCGTTCCTCCGCTCGCACCTTGGCGAACAGGAATTCCATGAGGGCGGAATCTACGATCTCGAAGGCAACTTCCTTGGCCAGCACGGCGGCATCGAGCTCTTCACGATCGGTCAGCGTAAAGGTCTTCCTGGCGGCTCTGCACAGCCGCGCTACGTGATCGACATCGATCCGGAGACGAACCGCGTCATCGTTGGCAGCGCGGACGACCTTGTTTCGGAAGAGTTCGAGATCGATCGCGTGAACTGGGTCAGCCGGGGTGAATTCGACGAGCCCGTGGATGTGACGGTGAAGATTCGCTATGCGCATCCGGGTACGCGCGCGACCTTGTATCCTCTGCCAGATCATTGCGCACGGATCGAACTGCACGAGCCGCAAAAAGCGGTCACGCCCGGCCAGGCGGCGGTGTGCTACGACGGCGATGTGGTCATCGGCGGCGGTTGGATCTGCCGGCAAGTTGCGATCGCGCCCGCGGCGCTAACGAATGCCTGACGAGACGTTCCTCGCGTTCAGCACTTTTCCGGACGCGGAGACGGCACGCCGCATCGCACGCGAGCTCGTGAACGGGAAGCTCGTCGCGTGCGCGAATATTCTGCCTCAGGCCAAATCAATTTACCGCTGGCAAGGCAAGCTCGAGCAATCCACGGAAGTTCTCGTCCTCTTCAAGTTACGCCAGGCGCGCTATTCGGAGTTCGAAGCGAAGCTCAAAGAGCTGCATCCGTACGACGTGCCGGAGATCGTAGCGGTACCGATTGCTACCGGCTCGCGCGATTACCTCGACTGGATTGCGCAGAGCTGCAGCTAACGCGACGAAGCCGTCGAACCGCCGAAGGTTTGCGGACGCGGCGTGGGCGTCGGAGTCGCCTGTTGCACAAGCAGCGTCACTTCGTTGATCGGTTTGTATTGCGTCCAACCGCGCGAGACGAAGTGCCACCACTCCGTGCGCATCCCGAAGAAGCCGGCATGCGCCATCGCGCGCTGCAGTACGTGCAGATGAAATGCGACGACCGGATCCCTGCCCGTGTATCTCAGCATCGCGTCCGGCGAGAAGACATCGAACTCAGTCGGCATTTGCACCTCGCGGCCTATGTTATCCACGAGCGTGGCGTCAACTGCGACGCCCCAGGTGTGGAGAGAGCCGATTCCGTCGTTCGGATTGCCGACGTAATCTTTCATCGGGTAGAGCCGCCAAAGCTGGTCATGCGCCGTCTTCGGGCGATACGCGTCCCAGATTTTGAGGCGGTAATTGCGCGTCGCCAGCTCGCTATTCGCGAGCGCGAGCTTCGCGGCAACGGGTGGCCTAACGAGCGCCGGCATATTCGACGGATAAAGCGGCCGCCCCGCGATGTTGCGATTTCCGGAGTAACGCAGATCGACCACGATCGTCGGATCGACCGAGCGGATATCGACCAACTCCGGCTGCTGATCTTGCGCCGCCGCAGGCGAGGGGACCGGCAATGCACGGAGCGGCTGCACCTGCGCATTCACGACAACAGCGGCGGCGAGCAGCCCGGCGAAGACAAAATGGGGGAGTAAACGAATCAAGGCGTTGGTGTTCAGCTAAATCCGCGCCACCGAGCGGCTGCGCGGCGTGAGATTATTGCGCCGCTACGGCGGGCGCAGCGTTGCTCTTTGCAACGCGCTGCAGGAGAAGTCGAGCACTATTCTCCGGGACATTAAAGCGGATTTCGATGCCCTGTCCCTGTGTCACAACTTCCGGCGGCTCCGCGTAGAGAAGCGCGTCTGATTCCTGCATCTTAAGCCAGCGCTGCGGATTCTCACGCACCTGCGCAGCGAGCTCCTCCGCCGCCTTTTGTGATTTCATTTTCAAGGCCAGCCGGCCCTTCACCGGGTTGCCTAACGAGAGACCGAGCCCGAGGATTTGCGCCGAGTCGAGCAACTCGCGGCTGAAGATCGGCGTGAAGTAGCGCGCGAGGCTCGGCGGGTCGCTCGAGATTACGCGCAACGTTGCCTCCTGCGGAGATCCTGTTCGTCCTTCGAGCGCCTGAAACCGATCGAAGAGCGGGCCGCCGATCTTCAGGTCGGGCTCGATCCCAAGACGCACACGGACCAGCTCCTGCACTTCCGGCGGAGCGCCAACCGCGATCGTCCTTGGACCAACGCGCGCCAGCGCGAAATCCTGCTGCTTCCAAACCGGCAGGCCGTTGAGCGGCTCGCGCTGGTAACTTTGATCCTGTTCGATCGAGCGAATAATCGGCGCGAGATCCGTTTTTGCCTGGACGAGCACGAACTCGCGCGTGTCGCCAGATGATCCGGTCGTCATCGCCCGCGTCACGCGAAGGGTGTCCTTCGCCAGATTCAATCCGGGCGTGCGTTGCGCGTTCGCGGTCAGGCCGGACCAGATGGTCTGCCATTCATCGGCGCGTTCTTTTTCCCAGCGCTTCGGCAGATCGTCCTTCTGCAATTGGACCATGTTCACGGAAAGGATCGCCTCCGTTTCCTGCGGGAACCATTCGCGTTTGCCGGGCGACTGGAAAACGAGCGGGAGAATGATTGCGAGCAGGAAGACGACGGACAGAACGCTGAAGTAGAACTTCCGGAGCTCCTGCTTGTCGATCTGGCTGGAGAGGACGGCGAGCTCTTCCTTGTGCTGCGTGTGTCGGTCGACGTTCGCGCGATGTTTCTGCACGTTCTCGAGCAGATGCGGCGCGTTGGTCGGGCCGATGCCTTGGGTCGCGAGATGTCGGCCGATGTTCAGGTAAGCCGGATTCTTTCGCTCCTCGACCGTCTGATGATGCGTGCGCGCTTCCTTCAGCGCGTCCTGTTGCGAACGTGCGGTTTCGTTGAGCGCGCGATCCTTCGTTTCATAATCCGCGCGCACCGCGGCGATTTTCTTGTCGATCGCATCAATCTGCGCGTCTTGTTCGGAGAGCTTCTCTTTCGCGCGCCGGCAAGCCTCCGCCGCGCCAAGACGTGCGCGCACGATCTCCGCGCGTTGCTCCGGTAGTTGCGCGCGACGTGCACCGAGATTCGCCGTTTTCGTGTCGTAATCCGCGGGTGGGGGAACCTGCGCCTGCAACTCGGAAATCTTCTGCAGGAGATCGAGATCAGCGGCGTCGTTGTCTTGCAGGCGGCGCTCGACACCGGTGAGCTCGCGATCGCACAGATCCGACGCGCTCTTCGCTTCATTCCGCCGCTGCACGATCGGCTTCTTCTCGTTCTCGAGCGCGGCGATTGCGTCGGAGAGTTCCTTCGCGTGCTGCTGACGCTTCGCTTCGATCTGCTTGAGGCTTTCCTCGATCTGAGCGATGCGGACCGCGACTTCCTTTTGTTCCTGTTCGAGCTTCTTCAGCGCAACGATCTCGTTCCGCAGCTCGGGGAAATTGCCGGCTTGGTTCACGCCTTCACGCCCAAGCGCAATTTCGCTTCGCTGCAGGACGCGGCGTTCATGCCGCAGCGCCATCCGCGTGCGCTGACGGCGAACCTTCAGCCCGATCTCGCGGACGCCTGTGCGGATGAAGTTCACAACGAACGCTATTCCTCTTCGCCCAGCTTCGCGAGGACGCTGAAATCTTCCAGCGTTGTCGTGTCGCCGCTGACGGTCTTGCCGCTCGCGATCTCCTTGAGCAGACGACGCATGATTTTCCCGCTGCGCGTCTTTGGCAATGCTTCGGCGAAACGCACTTCATCCGGTTTCGCGATCGCCCCGATGTGCTGGCTGACGTGATTCCGTAGCTCTTCCTTCAACGCGGGCGTTGGATTCACATCGCCTTTGACGGTGACGAACGCGACGACGCCTTGGCCCTTGAGTTCATCCGGACGGCCGACAACCGCGGCCTCAGCAACGTTCGCGTGACTAACGAGTGCACTTTCGATCTCCGCCGTGCCAAGGCGATGGCCGGCGACGTTCAGCACGTCATCGATGCGGCCGACGATCCAGAAGTAGCCATCCTTGTCGCGACGCGCACCGTCGCCCGTCAGGTAGCAGCCTTTGAACTCGCTCCAGTAGGTCTTCTTGTAGCGCTCCTTGTCGCCGTAGATCGTGCGCAACATCGACGGCCAGGGCTTCCGGATGATCAACTTCCCGCCGACATTCGGCCCGACTTCTTTGCCGCCCTCGTCGACGATCGCCGCATCAACGCCGAAGAACGGCAGTGTTCCGCTTCCCGGTTTCGTCGGAATCGCGCCGGGTAGTGGCGTGATCATGATCGCGCCCGTTTCAGTCTGCCACCACGTGTCGACAATCGGGCAACGCCCGCCGCCGATCTTCTCGTGATACCACATCCACGCCTCCGGATTGATCGGCTCGCCCACACTGCCTAACAAACGCAGCGACGAGAGGTCGTGTTTCTTCACCCATTGATCGCCCCACCGAATGAAGGCGCGGATCGCGGTCGGCGCGGTGTAGAGAATGTTGACTGAATATTCCTCGATGATGCGCCAGAAGCGGTCCGGCTCCGGCCAGTTCGGCGCGCCTTCATACATCAGCGTCGTCGCGCCATTCAGCAGCGGTCCGTAGACAACGTAGCTGTGCCCGGTGACCCAGCCGATATCCGCCGTGCACCAGTAGACATCGTCGTCACGCAGATCGAAGACGTACTTCATCGTCGAGTAAATCCCCACGATGTAACCGCCGGTTGTGTGCAGGATTCCCTTCGGCTTTCCGGTCGAGCCGCTGGTGTATAGGATGTAGAGCGGATGTTCGCTATCGACCGGCACGGGCGGGCAGTTCGCATCGACGTATTCCAGCTCGCGATGCCACCAGACGTCGCGTCCTTCCTCGATGTGAATGTCATTGCCCGCGCGCCGGAAGACGATCACGCGGTTGATCGAATGCTCACCCTTCAGCGCTTCGTCGACATTGCGCTTCAAAGGCACAATCGCGCCGCGCCGATAACCACCATCCGCCGTGATCACCGCGATCGCGCCGCTATCCGCAATCCGATCGCGAATCGCATCCGAGCTGAACCCGCCGAAGATCACTGAGTGCACCGCGCCGATGCGTGTGCAGGCCAGCATCGCAACCGCCGCCTCGGGAATGGTCGGCATGTAGATGATAACGCGATCACCTTTGCCGATGCCGTTTCGCTTCAGCACGTTCGCGAACCGGCAGACCTCGCGATACAGCTGCTGGTAAGTCAGCGTCCGCTTATCGCCCGGCTCACCCTCCCAAAGAATCGCCGCCTTGTTCCGATTGTTCCCGTGCAGATGCCGGTCGAGGCAGTTCTCGGACATGTTCAGCTCGCCGCCCAGGAACCATTTCGCGAACGGCGCCTTCCACTCCAGCACGTCGTCCCATTTGCGCTGCCAACAGAGCTCCTTCGCTTCCCGCGCCCAGAATTTCTCCGGTGACTTGATCGATTTCCGATACAGCCGTTCGTAATCGTCGAAACTGCTGATCCGCGCGTGCTTCTTGAAATGATGCGACGGCTTGAAAACCCGCTTCTCGATCAGGTGCGACTCGATCGTTTTTTCCATGGCAGCGCTACACTAGCGCAAGCTGCCCGAACACAGGCAAGCAAAGCGGCGCGGTCCCTCCGCATAAGCGCGAAGCTGGGAGGTTCAGTTGCGCAGCCGCCCGGCTACGGAATCTCGAAGATCTCGACGAGCCCTACGCCGCTCGTGCCGTCCTTCCCTCGCACAATCGCGGTGTAACTGCCTGGCGCGAGCGTCGCGACGATCGCTGCTTCGTGATTATCCGTCGGGGGATGGCCGCTGTTCATAATCGGCGCGACCTGGTCGGAAGTGATGACGCCGCCGAGTTGGGTCAGTGGCCAGTCATCGTTTTGGCCGATGTTCTGTCCGTTGCTGTCGAAAAGCGTGAGTGTGGTATCGCCCAGTGCACCGGCGACTCCGAAATTGGCGAGTGAAGGACCAGTCGCGCGGATAAGAACCTTTTTCGAACTGCCGCCATCGACGATAAAACCGCCGATCATCACGTTATCTGCGGTGAGCACCTGGCCGCGGGTAGAGATGTTCGCCAGTTCGGAGTCGACACTACTATCGAGGTCATAGACTTCGATGAGACCTACCCCGCTGCTGTTGTTCTTCCCGCGAACAATCGCGGTATAAGCGGCCGGCGCGAGAGTGGCGATGATGGCGGATTCGTGCGGATCAGTCGGAGCTTTTCCGCTGGCAGTGATATCGCCGGTTTGGTCTTGCGTAATTACGCCGCCGGTTTGTGTCGTTTGCCAATCGTCATTCTGAGCAATGGTTTGTGAGGAGCTATCGAACAAGCTCAGGATGGGATCGGTGAGCGCGCCGGGAACATTGAACTGCGCGAGCGATGGGCCGATCGCGCGAATGAGCACCTTCTTTGCGGCAGTGCCATTAACAATGAAGCCGCCGATCTGGACGTTGTCGCCTGTGCCAACGACGCCGCGCGTGGAGATGTTAACTAACCGCGGAGTGCCACTCGGCGTTGGCGTCGGTGTAGCAACTGGCGTGGGTGTCGGCGTAGGCGTCGGCGTCGGAGTCGGAGTAGGCGTCGGTGTTGCAGCCGCCGCGACATTAACCGTGCCGGTCATTTTACAGCAGCTGCCGTGAACGGAGCAGAAGTAGGCGAAAGAGCCGGCGGTCGTGAAGGTATGGGTAAATGTCGCGCCGCTGACGAGGAGGCCGGAATCCCACAGCCCATCGGCAGTCGTGTTGGAGCCTGATGTGCTGCTGTGCGCGAGCGAAGTCGGGAAGACCCATCGCACAGCATCACCTGCGGTGATGTTCACCGTCGCGGGCGAAAAGTTGGTACTGCCTCCGGGCCCGACTTGCACTTGCACGACTTGGCTGGTTGGCGCCGGCGTCGGTGTATCGATCGGATCGGGGGGCGGCGTCGGATAGCCAGCGTTGCTAAATGGCGCAGATATCAGCGCGACTCCGATGCCCAAAGCGCGAAAAGCGTAGGGGACATGCAAAGACTTCATAGCGAGCGCGACGTAGCGCCACGGTATCAACTCCAGTTCCGCCGCCCGAGGAGCCAATAGTAACAAAGTTGTTACCAAAGGCGATCTTCGCGCCTAACGAGTCGTTGCGCGGACGATCGGCAGTCGCCGCTGCGTCTGCTCGCCTCAAGTGCTTGTGCCGTTACGGCAAAGCGTCCACCCTGCGCCCATGAGCGATCACGTTTACAAGAAGATTGAGCTGGTCGGGTCGTCACCAACCAGCATCGAAGACGCCGTCGCAAACGCCCTCGCGCGCGCGGGAAAAACGATCCGCAACACGCGCTGGTTCGAGGTCGTCGAGACACGTGGTCACATCGAGGACGGAAAGATCTCGCACTGGCAGGTCACGGTGAAGATCGGCTTCACCCTCGACGACGGAGCGTAGCGCTCCCGCATTCCGCGGCGACGGAAAGCAGCTAGCTAGCGGCTTCCTGGTCCTGCGCGGCCTGGTAGAGCTTGGTCGCGCCGTAGATCAGGATCGCAGGCTTCAGCGCCATCAGTGAAAGCTTCGTGAGGCCGCCGAAGATGCGAAAGACCGGCAGGCGATCAATCACCACACCGGCAAGCGCAGCGTAGCCGATGGCGCGGATCGGGTTCTCGCGCACAAAGTCTTCCGTCTGATCCATGATGGTTTGGAACTGATCGCGCGTGTAGCGCAGGCCGCGTTCCGCGATGTCTGAGTCGGCAAGTTGTTCGTCCATGACGTTATTGATTCGAACACTGAGCCTGTTTTGCGCGTTTGAAAAGGGCGCTCAACGCAGGGTTAACCAGATCGTTCTTGCGCCGACTTCCGGCGGGAAATCGGGAAGCGCCGGAGTTTTGTGGAATGTGCCGGCACGCCGCGTCGCCTTCAGGCAGAATCTTGCCATCACCTCGAGCGCGCGTTCGCTCAACGCGGTGCAGTTTGTCGAAAGGAGAATGTGCGAATCTCGATCGACGAGCTCGAGTGCGGCGAGGAGCAAGGTCTCGAAATCGCGCTCCACCTGAAATGCCTTACCGCGGTGTGAACGCGAAAACGTCGGCGGATCGAGAATCACCATGTCGAACTTTTCGCCCTTCCGCGCGAGCCGCGGCAGATACTCCATCACGTCTTCGGTGATGAACTTGTGCTCTTTCGAGAGGAGGCCGTTGAGCGCGAAGTTGTCCTGGCCGCGCGTGAGCGACTTCTTCGAGAGATCCACGCTGATTGTCTTCGCGCCCTCTCTCGCCGCCGCGACGGAAAAGGCGCAGGTGTACGCAAAACAATTCAGCATCCGTTGCGGACGTGCTTGTCTAACGAATGAGCGATTCTCGCGTTGATCAACAAACAACCCGGTCGAGTAGCCGGCTTCGAAATCGATCTCGTAGCGCAGTCCGCGCTCCGTCGCGATCGATTGCAGATCGGCCAGCTGCTCGCCTTGCACGAGCTTCGGCGATTCGCGCTCCGCATTCTGCTTCGGCAGAAACCGCGCGAAGAGTCGGCGGATCTTGAATCGCATCGAAACGGCCCAGAGATAGAGCTCAGTCGTTAGGCGCTCCTGCGCCACGATGGACTTGTAGGAAACGAGCAGGTCCGGCCCGAAGCATTCCACCCAGCCGTCGTCGAAAGTGCAGAGGCGGAACGCATCCGTCTGTTCCGTTTCAAACGCGCGCAGCTGCGCCGCGTCGATCCATTGGTTCATCTTCATGCCGGGCCGCTGCTTGATGAATCGTTAAACCAATGGCGAGTGCGCGGCTCCTTTGGCATCGTGCGCCCTAACGATGGAAGCAGTAACCGTGCGTGTCCCAGCCAGCACATCGAATCTCGGGCCGGGTTTCGATTGCCTCGGCGTCGCGTTGCGCATCTACAACGAGGTCACCGTACGCCATGCGAAACGCCGCCACGCATCGGCCATGATCGAGCGCGCCGCGGATGCGTTCTTTGCCCGCGCAGAGATTGCGAGCATTCCCTTCAGCGTCGCGATTCGCGGCGATGTTCCCATGTCGCGCGGCCTCGGCAGCAGCGTGACCGTGCGACTCGGCGTGATGCACGGATTGAATCACTTATTAGGCCGGCCGCTCGATCGCGAAACGGTCTTTCAGCTCTGCGCGGAGCTCGAAGGACATCCGGATAACGCCGCTCCCGCGGAGTTCGGCGGCTTCAATGTGATTCGCGGACTGCAACGGCAACGCTTTACCGTCGCGGCGAAATTGAAGTTCGTTCTGCTTGTCCCGAACTTTGAAGTATCGACGGAGAAAGCGCGCGCGCTGTTGCCTAACGAGATCGATCGCCGCAGCGCCGTCGAGAGCTGCGGCAATGCCTGCGCAATCACCGCCGCATTCGCGTCCGGCGAATACAAGAATCTCCGCGGCGCGCTCGCGGACGGACTGCACCAGCCGTTCCGAAAGCCGCTCGTCCCGTTGTTCGATGAAGTCGTTAGGCGCGCTGAAGAAGCAGGTGCGCTCGGCGCATTCCTGAGCGGCTCCGGCTCGACGGTCGCCGCATTGACGCTGCGCAGCGCGGAGAAGATCGCGCGCGCAATGCGCGAGGCGGCTCCGAACGCACGCACCACCATCACCACCGCCGATAATCGCGGCGCGCACATGCGATGAGTCAACGCAGCGAGCAATTCGAGCAGTTCGCGATCGACGTCATTCTGGAGCGGCGCCACGGCTTGCGCGCGTCATTGTTGCGCGCGTTTCTCTACGCGCTCTCGTTCATTTACGAGCGCGCCGTGCAGCTTCGGCTTTACCTCTACCGCAAGCGCATCCTGCGCGAACGGACGCTCGGCTGTCTCGTGATCAGCATTGGCAATCTGACCGTCGGCGGTACTGGCAAGACGCCGATTGTCGAAAAGTTTGCGCGCGCGTTGCGCACCGGCGGACGTCGTGTCGCAATACTGAGCCGGGGCTACAAAAGCATTCCGCCACCGTCCGAGAAACGACGCGGCTTGTTTCGCGCCAAACCCGTGGTGCCACCGCGCATCGTCTCCGACGGCCAATCACTTTTGCTCGATTCAGCGACCGCGGGCGACGAGCCCTACATGCTCGCGAACAACCTCAAAGATGTGATCGTCTTGGTCGACAAAGACAGGGTGAAGAGCGGCAAGTTCGCGATCAAGGAACTGAAAGCCGACACGCTGCTGCTCGACGACGGCCTGCAGTATCTGCACCTCAAAC
This sequence comes from Chthoniobacterales bacterium, assembly GCA_045809985.1. GTDB lineage: Bacteria > Verrucomicrobiota > Verrucomicrobiia > Chthoniobacterales > UBA10450 > JACCTI01. The sequence goes on from JBJMWV010000294.1 coordinate 11,058, forward strand.
ATCGGCTCGATATCGTCCTCATCGATCGACAGGCGCCGTTCGGAAATGAATACCTCCTACCGCGCGGCACCTTGCGTGAGCCGCCGCGAAATCTGCGGCGCGCGAGCTACATCTTCATCACCAAGAGCACGGGCGAGTCTAACGAGGAGTTGATCAAACGCATTCGCCGCTACAACCGCACCGCGGAAATTATCGAATGCGCGCACAAGCCGCTCTACCTGCAAAACGTCGCGACGGCCGAACAGGTGCCGCTCGAGAAGTTGCGCGGTGCCTACGTCGGCGCGATTTCCGGAATCGCGCAGCCAGATAGCTTCGAAAACGGGCTGCGCGATCTCGGCGCGAAGATCGAAGTCGCAAAGCGTTATGCGGATCATCATCGCTACAGCGATCCGGAGCTGCAGAATTTCATCAACCGCTGCATCCGGCGCGATCTCGAGATGATCATTACGACCGAGAAAGACGCGGTGCGTTTCCCGCGCCTGACGACTCCCGAAGTGCCGATCTATTTCCTGCGCGTCGAAATCGAAATCCTCAGCGGCCACGAAAGCTGGGAGCACTGTGTCGCGCGCATCTGCCAGCCGCAGCCGCTGCTCTCGCCGGAGCGTTTCTTCGCCTAACGACTAGACGCGCGACGCGCTCCGCATACGAATCGAAAGCGATGGGCGAGAAAGCCGAACTGATCGTCGAAGGTCGCAAGCTCCCGGTCTCGAACTTGAACAAGGTGCTCTGGCCAAAAGCCGGATTCACGAAGGGGCAGATGATCGATTACTACATCCGCATCGCGCCTGTGCTCATCCCGCATCTGAAAGACCGGCCGCTCACGCTCAAGCGCTACCCGAACGGCGTCGAGCAGGAGTTCTTCTACGAAAAGAACTGCCCGTCGCATCGACCTGGCTGGGTGAAAACGGCGAAGGTCTGGAGCCACGGCAATCAGCGCGACATGCACTACTGCCTCGCACAGGATCTTCCGACGCTCGTGTGGGCCGCGAACCTGGCGGACATCGAGCTGCACACCTCGCTCGCGAAAAAGAAGGACGTGGCGAAGCCAACGATGATGGTGTTCGACCTCGATCCCGGTCCGCCAGCGAACATCATTCAATGCTGCCAGGTCGGATTGTGGCTGCGCGATTTGTTAGGCGAAATGAAGCTGAAGAGCTGGGCGAAAACGAGCGGCTCAAAGGGCCTGCAGGTTTACGTGCCGCTCAACACGCCCGCGACATTCGACCAGACGAAAGGCCTCTCTCGCGCGCTCGCGGAACATCTCGAGCGCGAGCATCCAGATCTCGTAGTGCACAGAATGCTCAAGTCTCTGCGCAGCGGAAAGATCCTGGTCGACTGGAGCCAGAACGACGAGCACAAGACGACGGTCAACGTCTACTCATTGCGCGCGAAAGAGCAGCCGACTGTCTCCACGCCAGTGACGTGGGACGAGGTCGAGAAGTGCCTGACGAAGAAAGCGCCCGACATGCTCACCTTCACATCCGCTCAAACGCTGGAGCGTGTCGAGAAGATGGGAGACATCTTCTCGCCAGTGCTGACGCTGAAGCAGAAACTGCCGAAAAGCTGGGATCAGTTGTAGATCTCGGCGCGGCGATGCTCAAAGACCGGAAGCTTCTCGCGGACTGAACGAATCACTTCCGGCGCGACTTCGCCCACGATCAGCTCTTCACGATCGGCCGATGCGCCGGCAATCAGCACACCGTAGGGGTCGATGATCGCGGATGATCCGCAGAACACCGCGCCGTTGTCTTTGCCGACGCGATTGGCGAGGACGAAGTAGCTCTGGTTCTCAATCGCGCGCGCAGTCGATAAGACGCGTAGATGTTCGACTCGCGGAAACGGCCACGCGGACGAATTCACGAGCACGTTCGCACCGTCCACGACCGACAGCGCGCGATACAATTCAGGAAACCGAAGATCGTAGCAGATGCTCAATCCAAGCTTCGCCTGATCGGCGGCGAAGCTTGTGCGCGCACTCCCGCAGGCGAAGCATTCGGCCTCGCCGGCTGGTGAGTAGAGATGCGCCTTACGGTAGCGCGCGACGATTTCACCCGCGCGATCGATCACGACCTGCGAGTTGAAGATGCAGTCATCGGTGCGCTCCGCCACGCCCGCGATGATGCCTAACGAGTGCTTCTTCGCCGCACCTTGCAGCATCGGAACTGCGCCTTCGCTCCAGCGCGTCGCCGCTTTCCGAATCGCGGACATCGCATAGCCTGTATCCGCAAGTTCAGGAAAGACGACCCAATCCGCGCCGCCCGATTTCGCCCGTTCCGCGAACGCGCACATCTTCCGTGCATTGGCGGCGATATCTCCAACTTCGCAGTCGATCTGAGCAGCCGCGATCTTCATTCAGCGAGAGACTTGCTCAACGAAGCGCGGATGCCAAACTGTCGTTCGCCAGAACCGGAGGGGTGGTCGAGCGGTTGATGGCTCCGGTCTTGAAAACCGGCAGGGCGCAAGCCCTCGTGGGTTCGAATCCCACCCCCTCCGCCAGCTCGTTAGTCACTCGTTAGGGACTTCGAACCAGATGCGCACGATGCGCCACGCGAGGAGCGCGCAGCAGAAGCCAAGCATCGCCGCGAAGACCACATCGGAAATCCAGTGCGCATTCAAACCGACGCGTGCGCTTGCGATGATCATTGGGATCGGGACAAAGAAGAGTCCCAGGCGCCGGCGCACGAGCAGCAGCGCGCTGAAAAACGCGCTTGAGGAAAGCGTGTGGCCCGACGGGAACGACTGATACCGTTGTTCAAAGCTCGGTCCGTTCCAGCCGACATTCACCTTCACGTTCGGACGCGATCTGCCTGCGAGCGTCTTGATTGTAGGATTCGCGACTCCTGCGATCACACAGGCCAGGAGCATCGCGGCGAAGATCAATGCCCATGATCTGCGTTTGCAGATGAGAGCGAAGATGAGCGCGATTGAGCCGGCAACGAGATGACTCGGCGCGTCCCCCCATTTTGTGATGAAGCGCATCAGATGTTCCGCGCGCTCGGAGTAATGCGCGTTCACCCAGTCGCGCATTGGGATGTCGAGGAGAAAAGCGCCGCCGAGCAGCGCGAGACAGAGCGCGATGCAGAGAAACACGCGACGCGAACCGGCGTGTGAATTCACCGCGAAAAATCCGGTTTGTCTTTCAAGCGTGGCTACTCTTGAGTCCGGCCTAACAACTCGCAATGCGCAATTTCGTCCTGCTCTTCGTGGCGACGCTCGCGTTTCATCTCGCCGGCACGTGGACGCTCCCGCTGATCGATCGCGATGAGCCGCGTTTCGCCGAAGCCTCGCGAGAGATGATGCAGCGCGATGATTACGTCGTGCCCTACTTCAATAAGCAGTTTCGCTTCGACAAGCCGCCGCTCACTTATTGGTTTCAAAACCTGAGCTACCGCGCGTTTGGCGTGAACGATTTCGCGGCGCGCGTTCCTTCCGGCGTCGCGGCTGCGCTCACCGCTGTCGTGTTGCTCGCGTGGGGCCGGCGCATGCGCGATGAACGACTCGGCTGGTTCGCCGCGATTATTTTCACGACCTCTTTGCAGGTTGTGTTGCACGCCAAAGCCGCGGTCGCGGACATGTGGCTGGTTCTGCTCATGACGACGGCGCATTGGGCGGGCTACGAATTGCTGCGCGATCGCCTAACGAGTGACACCTCGCGCATTGGACGGAGGTGGTGGTGGCTTTTCTACTGCTCGTTAGGCGCAGGGTTTCTCGCCAAAGGGCCGATCGCCTGGACGCCATTACTCACGCTTGCCGTGGTGAAGTGGATCATGCCGGACGTGAAGCTGAATCACCGCTTCCTGTTCTTCACCGGGATCACGTTGTCGATCGCGCTCGTGGCGGCCTGGGGAATTCCCGCATTGCAACAAACGCACGGCGAGTTCCTTCGCGTCGGAATCGGGAAGCATGTTGTCGCGCGATCCGTCGTGGCGATGGAAGGGCACGGTGGGAACTCCATCATCGGATACGTGGCGAGCCTGCCATTCTACTTCATCGCGATCTTCCTCAGCTTCGCGCCGTGGTCGATTCGATTGCCGTGGCTCACACGCAAGCTCTGGACGACTCGTGATCCGCTCGACAACTACCTCGTCGCCGGCGCGGCGGTCATCTTCATCGTCTTCACGGTCGTGAAGACGAAGCTGCCGCACTACACGTTGCCGGCATTTCCATTGCTCGCGCTTCTGCTCGCGCGCGCACTCGCCGAACTGCCGAATCCGGAACGATTCGTTAGGCGAGTTGCGGTCGGCTTCGGTTGCGTTGTTCTCGCTGTTGCGGCGGCGACGCCGTTTGCGGCGAAGATGCTTCCGTCGCGGGATTTGATCCGGCAGGCGCGCGGCGATCTTACGCGCGAGATGGAATTCGGCGGCGTCGGTTGGCGCGAGC
>JBJMWV010000295.1:0-3485 GCA_045809985.1 Chthoniobacterales bacterium
CGGATCGAGAAGATAATCGGATTTTTCCCACAGATATTTCAGTTGGATTTGCGTCGCCCGGATCGCCGACGCCGGCGTGCCCGGGCCACCGATTATGATCACATCATTCGTGCCCGCTCTCAAATTCGAGGCGGGGACCAGCTTCTGCGCGCGGAGCCAGCCAGTGTAACGAAAGCGCATTCCATCAATCAGGCGCTGCGTCTCGCCGCGGTATCCCGGATCGGCGAGATCCGTAAGTCCGAGCGAAGCCGAACCGACGCTCTCGCCGTTCACATAGACTTCCGGTGGCGAGTCGACGCGCGTGCTTTCTACTTCAAAGGTGAGCAACGCGACGAGCGGCTGGCTTTCGATGCCGAACTGAAAGGCCGCTCCCTGTGAGATGCTCGCGCCGATTCGGATCGTCTCCGGTGCGAGTGTCGCAGTCACAGTCCCGAAAGTTTCGATGTCGTGCGCCGGGCTGCGAAGAGGCCCGCTCGCGGAGAACGGCTCCGGAATTACATCACGCGCGCTGGCGGCGAGGGGATGCGCGGTGTTGCGGCTGCTCATCCAATCCATGTAAACGCCACGGACCGTCTTGCCGTCGCCGGCTACTTCAATATCGATGCACGTCACGCCGAGCATCGGCAGCATCACGGTGTCGGATGTCGCGAGGTCAGTGCCGGCGCCGAGCTCGTTCGAACGCAACACGACCGTGCCGGATTCATCCCATGCCGTGATGATCGGGCGCTGCTTCGGCTTGTCATCGAAGAAGAGGCGGAAGAAGAGCAACTGCAGATCCGGTCGTGGATGCGCGACCCGAACACGAAAAACTGTCTTCGCGACGTCGTTTCCCTTCGCGGCGACAGGAACGAGCGTGACCGCTTCGATCCAATCCGGCCCGCTCTGCGGCTTCGCACTAACAGAAGAAGTCTGGCGCAGATCGACCCACGCGCTCTCCGCCGAGAGCTGCCTCGCCACAGACTGATTCAACAGTCCGTGGCCGATCGCTTCCTGCGCGCGCGCGGCGAGAAAAGGGGAGAAGATTAAGGCGGCGAGGGCGACCGCGCGGAGCAACATGGACGCCGATGCTAACTCAGTGGGGGTGCACCTGTAAACTACTCGTCATCTCAAAGACCGCGCTCAGGATGCTAAAGACGACGAACCCAACCACGATGGCAATGAGGACGATGATCACCGGCGGAATTAAAGCCGAAGTGATCTTGACCGTCCGATCGAGCTCGCGCTCATAGACATCGGCGATCGTCTGCATTGTCTCCGCGAAATGACCGGTCTGCTCGCCGACCGCCATCATGTCGGTGAAGAGCTCGGGAAAAAGATTCTGCTGCGTGAGCGCGACGGAAAGATTCGCGCCGTCGATCACCGCGCGACGCACGTCCGCGAGCTTCCGCTCGATGTAACGATTGCCCGCGATCTCCGTCACCAGATCGAGTGCTTTCAACAGCGGGATGCCGTTTTCCATCAGCGTCCCGAGCGTGCGCGAGAACTGCGCATAGTAACGGCCTTTCACAATTCGGCCGTAGCCGGGAAATGACAGGCGCACGCGATCGAGCGTCACCTTTCCTTCGTCCGTCCGCGAAAACGCGCGAATTGCGATCGCCGCACCCATCGCAATCACCGCCGCGACCCACCAATAGTTCGTGAGCAGATGATGGAACGCGACAAGAATGCGAGTCGGCAGCGGCAGCGTGCCGCCGTTTTGCGACATGAACTGCGTGAGCTGCGGCACCATGAAGGTGATGAACACCGTCATCAGCACCGCGCCGGCGAAGGCGAGAAACGCCGGATAGATGAGTGCCTGTTGCACGCTATCTCGGAGCGCCTTTGCCTGCTGCAGGTGCGCGACCAGCCGGCGCAGGATCTCCGGCAGGGCGCCGCTCGCTTCACCGGCGGCGATCAGGTTCACATAGATAGCGGGGAAAATTTTCGGAAAGTCACGCAGCGCCTGCGAGAAGCTGCGTCCATCGACGAGCGCCTGGTGCAAGGCCGCCGTCATGATCTGCACGCGCGGATGCTTCAGCCGCTTTTGCAGGACGGCGAGGCCTTCATCGAGCGTCATTCCCGCTTGCAGGAGATGCGCAAGTTGTTCGGTGAAGATGAGCAACTGGTTGTGCGGAATCTTCAGATTCTGCGTCGGCGCAGCGGCGGCGATCGGACTCGCAGCCGCGCCTTTCACCACCTGCGGCTGTGTCCCGACCACTTCGACGCGGATCGGGATGTAATGCAGTTGCTCGATCTGCCGGATGGCCACGCCGCGATCCGGACACTCCAATGTCCCTTCGACGAGAGCGCCCTGTGCGTTGCGCGCGCGGTAGGAGAACTGTGGCATCGACAGCGAAGTTACCACATCACGTGCCGCGACGCAGCGCACGGACGCCTTCGATCAGGCGATCAACTTCATCTGTCATCGTGTAGCACGCGCAACCCGCTCGCACGACGCCATGCTGCGATTGTCCCAGACGCTCGATCGCAGTCATGGCGTAGAAGTCACCGTCGGAAACGAACACGCCTCGCGCGGCGAGCTGACGCGCCACGTCAGTTGCGGAATGTCCTTCCACCGTGAACGCGATCGTTGGTGTGCGTGGCTCGTTAGGCGGCGGACCAAATGTGCGCACGCCATCGATCTCGCGCAGGCCATTCCACATCCGCGCAAGCAACTCGCCACCGCGCTGATGTAGAAACACGAATGCATCCTGCAAGGATTCGCGTCGCGTTGCGCCGTTGCCTAACGAAGCGAGAAAATCCACGGCCGCTGCTGCGCCGTTCATGCCTTCGAAGTTCTGTGTCCCCGTCTCCGCGCGATCCGGCGCCTCGTCCGGCGCGGGTAGAAGCTTCGGAAAATCGAGTTCGGCGAGAAGCTGATGTCGTCCAAACAGAATGCCGACATGTGGGCCGTAGAATTTGTAGGCCGAGCAGGCAAGGAAGTCGCAGTCCAGCGTTGCCACATCAACCAGCACATGCGGCGCGTAATGCACTGCATCGACGAAGACAAGCGCACCAACGGTCCGTGCCAGATCCGCTGCACGTCGCACTTGTGTGATCGTGCCGAGCGCGTTCGAGGCAGTGCCGACCGCGATCAGCTTCGTGCGCGCGTTCACCTGCTGCGCAAACTCATCCCAGTCGAGCTGCCCCGTCTCAGGGATCATCCGGACCACGCGAATGGTCAGGCCGCGCTCCTTCTCCAGCGCACGCCACGGCGCGACGTTCGCGTGGTGATCCAGCTCGGTGATCACGATCTCGTCGCCCGCGCTCCAGCCTCGGCCGAGCGCACGCGCGAGATGAAAGGTGAGCGTCGTCATGTTGGCTCCGAACGCGATCTCGTTCGCCGCCGCGCCGAGAAAATCCGCAAGCGTTTCGCGCGCCTGCCACACGATCGCGTCTGTCTCCTCGCTCGTCGGGTAAGCCCAACGTGTGTTCGCGTTGTGGTGAAAGAGATAATCGGTGATCGCTTCTGCCACGCTGCGCGGCACCTGGGTTCCGCCCGGACC
>JBJMWV010000296.1:0-4460 GCA_045809985.1 Chthoniobacterales bacterium
AGCCGCGTTCGCGCAGATAAAACGGGAGCAGACCAACGCCGCAGCCGATATCGAGAATCGGCTGATCTGAATCGCGGAGCAGTTCGTAGGCAGCGGCAAAGACACCATCGCGGCGCAGTTTGCTCCCGACGTAATGCCGCAGCCAGGTTTCGGTGTAGAGCGCGGCGACGCTGCGGCAGGCGTCTTCGTGACTCACAACGTGGGATTCAGCAGACCGACATACCAGCGGATCAGTACGTCTCCGAAGTACATCCAGATGAGCGCGCCGCCCGCGAGATATGGGCCGAACGGCAGCTTCGCCGACCAGACACGCTTGCCGATGATCATCGTGCCGAGCCCAACGACTGATCCGAGTAGTGAACCAGCGAAGACGGTGAAGAGGACTGCCTGCCACCCGAGAAACGCGCCGATCGCAGCGAGGAATTTCAGGTCACCGCGGCCCATCGCTTCGCGCGGGATCTGCAGCTCACGGACGACGCCGCTGATCGTGCTGACGTTGTCGAGCATGAGCTCTTCGCCGGCAAACGCGACGCGGTTGTAGTGAAAGCGAAGAGTCGTTAGGCCAAGTGCGCGCCCATCGATTACAGCTTCATTGCATTCGAGAATGAGCTGGTCACGTTCGCGCGCGAAGTTGTCGCTCCACGTTCCTTTTTCTTCGCCAACGACGAAGTCAGCGTCGTCGCCCGCGCGCGTCCAGGTGAACGGAGACGGCGCATCAAGCCGGATGCGCTTCTTGCCGAACACGAGCTTGCCGCCCTCGAGCACGAGCCAGAGCAAAGCGTAACCCAGCAGCGCCGCGCCGAACGAGAGCAGCACCGCATAAACGCGATTATCCGTCTGCATTAACTGCGGGACGAGCAGGCTGGCGACGACACCGGCGCCGACTCCGCCGAGCGTAATCTCATCCGGTATGATGAAATATTCGACGTCGATGAACGTCGCCGCGATGAGCAGCGAAATGAGGACCCAGTAGGCAATCGCGATGTTCCATGGGAAGCAGCGCCAGACGAGCAGGAACATCACGGCGGTGAGCAACTCGACGAGGAAGTAGCGGACGGCGATGCGCGCGCCGCAGTTCGGGCAACGCCCGCGCAGATGCAGCCAGCTGATCAGCGGGAGGTTGTGCTGCCATGCGATTGGCGTCTTGCATGACGGGCAGAAGGAGCGCTTCGGCTCATTCACGGAGAGATCGAGCGGAAGCCGATAAATGACGACGTTGAGAAACGAGCCGATGGACGCGCCGAGGAGAAACGCGAAGACGTTGAAGACCAGATCGTAGATGGCGAGCGGGTTCATCAACTACTCGTTAGCCGCTTTGCCCGCCGTTGCATGAACCACGCAATCCAGATGCAGATTTCGTAGAGGAGATACATCGGCAAACCCATCGCCACCATGCTCAGCATGTCGGGCGTCGGCGTAATCACGGCTGCGAGAACGAAGATCAAGACGACGGCAAACGGGCGCGTGCGCGACATCAATTCATAGGTGACGAAGCCGAGCCTAACGAGGATCAGCACGACCACCGGCAACTCGAAAGCGAGGCCGAAGCCGACCGTGAACTTGGTCACGAAGGAATAGTATTCCTGCACCGTCCACGCTGGCTGCCAGCCGAGTGATTGCGTGTCTTGAAAAAAGAACAAGATCGTGTTCGGCAGCAGCCAAAAATAGCAGGAGACCACGCCGCCTAAGAAGAGCGCGAAGCTGACGAAGATCCCCGGCAGAATCATGCCCTTTTCCATCGAAGTGAGTGCAGGCAGCACGAACTCCGCGGCGAAATAGAGCAGGAGCGGAAACGAGACGACGATGCCGGCGTAGAAGGCGAGTGAGAATGAAATCGTTATCGAGTCCGTAATCCCCAGCGCACGCAATGCGCCGATCTGCGGATCGACCTTATGCAACGGGCGCTGCATGATCGAAACGAGTGCCTCGCGGAAGAAAAAGCACACGATCATGGCGACGAAGAGCGCGATCGCCATTTTCACGATCGTCCAGCGCAAGTCCTCGAGATGCTCGAGGAACGGCTTGGCCGTCTCGCTATCCGGAACCTCCCGGAATTTGAAGAAGTTCCGCAGCGCCATCCGTTATTGGCCTAACGAGAGATAGCCGCGCGCGACGAGCATGGCGCAGATGCTCAGCGTGTTGGCGTCGCGGATTTCGTTTTGCGCGATCATTGCCGTGATCTCGCGCTGATCGAAGGCCCGGCAATCCAGGATCGATTCCGATTCCTCGTGCGAGGCGCCATCAGCTCCGGGTTCAACCGGACGCGCGAGAACGAAATGGCAGCATTCATCCGTAAAACCGGGCGAGGTGAAGTAGTAGCCTAACGAAAGCATCTCGCCGGCATTCCCGAGTTTGTAGCCGGATTCCTCCTGCAGTTCTCGTCGCGCGACCTCTTCGATCCCCTGCTCCTCATCGATCTGTCCAGCCGGCACCGACCAGCTCGCCTGTTGCACCGGGATGCGTTCTTCGCGGATCAGCACCAGCTTCGCATCGTGCGTCATCGCCGCGATCACGACCGCCGCCTTCCGATGCACCACCGTCCAGCGGTGTCCCTTTGGCTTCGCCGGACTACGCACCTCGACCGTGGCGACGGCAAGATGTGGGTCTTCATAGCACGACGTGCTCGAAAGCGTCTCCCAACCTTGAGCAGGTTGCGCGGCAGTCTGGAACTTCACCGCGGAAGATTAGGAGTAGCTTCACGAAAAGCTACTAGTTGCTGCGCGACGTGCCGTTGATAGGCTTTCGCCTCTTTTTCATCCGCTCCAATTCTCATGGCCACTCGTCCTAAATCTCGTCTCGTCCGCGCTTCGAAATCGTCTCGCAACGGCAGCAATGGCACGGCGCCGAAATCGAAAGGAAAGACCGCGAAGTACGTCTATTACTGGGCGGACGGCAAAGCGGACGGCGACGGCAAGATGAAGCCGCTCCTCGGCGGCAAAGGCGCGAATCTGCACGAGATGACACGGATCGGTTTGCCGGTGCCGGCGGGATTCACGATCACGACCGAGGTCTGCACTTACTTCTACGCGAATAAGCGCACTTATCCGGTCGCGTTGCAGGCGCAGATCGCGGAAGGCGTGCGGCGCATGGAGCGTTCGATGGGCACGGAATTCGGCGACACGAACGCGATGCCGCTGTTGCTCTCAGTGCGTTCCGGCGCGCGCGACTCGATGCCGGGGATGATGGACACCATTCTGAATCTGGGGCTGAACGACGAGACCGTGCTCGCGGTCGCGAAGGCGACGAAGAACGAGCGCTTCGCGTGGGATTGTTATCGGCGGTTCATCCAGATGTACGGCGACGTCGTCATGGGCGTCCAGAAGCGGCCCGATGAAGATCACGAGCCGTTCGAGACGGTGATTCATGAGCTCAAGCACGAGCTTCACGATGACGATATCGAAGACACGAAGCTGAGTGTCGACGACCTTAAAGAACTCGTTAGGCGGTTCAAGAAGCTGGTGCAGGAACGCACGGGCAAGCAGTTCCCGAACGATCCGTGGAAGCAGCTCGAAGGCTCGATCGGCGCGGTCTTCGGCTCGTGGATGAACGACCGGGCGATCGTTTACCGCCGCAAATACAACATCCCGCAGGAATGGGGCACGGCCGTGAACGTGCAGGCAATGGTCTTCGGCAACACCGGCACGAACTCGGGTTCCGGCGTCGCGTTCACGCGCGATCCCGCGACGGGCGAGAAAATTTTCTACGGCGAGTTCTTGATCAACGCGCAGGGCGAAGATGTCGTGGCTGGCGTGCGCACGCCCGAGCCGGTCGCCGATTTGAGGAAACACATGCCCAAGGCGCTCACCGAACTGGAGCGCATTCGCAAGACGCTCGAGTCGCACTTCAAGGACGTGCAGGACTTCGAGTTCACGATCCAGGACGGCAAGGTCTACATGCTGCAAACGCGCAACGGCAAACGGACGGGCGTCGCGGCGGTGAAGTTCGCCTGCGACATGACGCGCGAGAAGTTGATCGACTGGAAAACCGCGATCAATCGCGTGCCGGCGGATCAGCTCGATCAGGTGCTCGCGCCGGTCTTCGATCGCAAAGCGCTGAAGGATGCGAAGGCGATCGCGACCGGTCTGCCGGCGGGTCCGGGCGCGGCAACCGGCAAAATCTACTTCAATGCTGATCGCGCGGCGGCTGCGGCGGCGAAGGGCGAGAAAGTCTTGTTAGTCCGCAACGAAACTTCGCCGGAAGATTTGCGCGGCATGATTGCGGCGGAAGGCATTCTGACCGCGAAAGGCGGCGTCTCGTCGCACGCCGCGCTGGTTGCGCGACAGATGGGCAAAGTCTGCATCTGCGGCGCGGCGGCTTTGAACATCGATTACGCGGCGAAGACGCTGCAGGTCGACGGTCAGACGTTCCGCGAAGGCACCGATTATCTCTCGATCGACGGCACGAGCGGCACCGTCTACGCGGGCCAGTTACCGACTGCACATTCCGACATCATCGAAGGC
>JBJMWV010000297.1:0-15262 GCA_045809985.1 Chthoniobacterales bacterium
GGCAAGACGCCGTTGCATTTGTGCTGCGCTTCGATGCCATGATCGTGCAGCTCGAGGAAGAAATTCTCTGCGCCGAAGATGTCGCGAAACTCCGCGGCGCTCTGTTTCGCCTTTGCGAGGTTATCCGACTGGATCGCCATGTTGATTTCGCCTTTGAGGCAGCCGCTCAGTCCAATGAGGCCGGATGAATGTTGGGCGAGAATCTGCTTGTCGATCCGCGGCTTGTAATGGAACCCGTCGAGATGAGCGGTAGAGATCATCTTGACGAGGTTGCGGTAGCCCGCTTCGTCCTTTGCCAGGAGGGTGAAATGGTAGGCGGCGTCCCGCTGGTTCGCCGGGCGATCTTTCATCTGACCCGGCGCCATGTAGGCCTCGCAACCTATGATCGGCTTGATCCCCGCCTTCTTCGCTTCCTGGTAAAAATCGATCGCGCCGAAAAGATTCCCGTGATCTGTAATCGCGACGGCCGGCTTCTCCAGCGCCGCCGCTTTTTTCATCAACTCCTTCGTCCGGATCGCACCATCAAGCAGCGAGTATTCGGTGTGCAGATGGAGATGAACGAAGGAGTCACTCGGCATTGAGCGGCACTATAAACTCGCGTCCAGATGCGGCAATGAAAACGGCCCGTCGAAGTGCTTCGCGGGAATAAAACCTCGTCCGCAACGTCGAACGCGCCATGAAGACGAACATGATTCGAACAGTTGTAGCGATCGCCGCATGGGGAACCGCGACGATCGGACTCGCGGCGGACGCCATCTCGCATGGGGACAAAGAATTTCTGAAGGACGCCTCAGAACTCGGTTTGACTGAGGTTCAGATGGGGAAACTTGCCGCCGAAAAGGCGACCGACCCAAACCTGAAAGCACTGGGATCGAAAATGATGGCCGACCACAACGTATCGAACTCCGATGTGATCAAGATCGCGGCGGCGAAAGGCGTGGAACTCAAGATGGATGAGACGAGCACTCAAAAGAAAATGCTCTCTTCATTCGAAGGCAAAACGGGCGCCGAGTTCGATAAGGAATTCCGCGAGCACGCGGTGAAAGATCATGAGAAGACGATCAAACTCTTCAAGCACGCAGCGGAGACCTCGCCGGACGCTGACATCAAGGCATTCGCGGTCAAGAACCTGCCGATTCTGCAGGAGCATCTCGCGATGGCGAGCGGCACAGCGGCCTCTCACTAAGCGACGCTAGGCACAGCTTACAAATGAAGGCCGTCGCGCACCCGCGGCGGCCTTTTTGCGTACCGAGATGGCGTCTGTGCGCGCTGCCGAATTCAGCGCTTGCGCGGCTTCTACGCGGTTGGTAAGGAAGCGCGTGCCGCGGTTGGCCTCCGCCTGAAGTGGGGCGCACCGCAGCAGCCCTACCCTGCCATGAAAAAACTCGAAGCCATCATCAAGCCGTTCAAACTCGAGGAAGTGAAAGAGGCCCTCGCCGAGCTCGGGATCGAGGGCATGACCGTGACGGAAGTGAAGGGCTTCGGCCGACAGAAAGGCCACACCGAGATTTATCGCGGCAGTGAGTACACGGTCGATTTTTTGCCGAAGGTGAAGATCGAAATTGTGCTTGCCGATGAGATGGTCGACAAGGCGGTCAACATCGTCGTCGGCGCGGCGAAGACCGGCAAGATCGGCGACGGCAAAGTCTTCGTCCTCCCAGTCGAACACGCGGTCCGCATCCGCACGGAAGAGATCGGCGAAAAAGCCGTCTAGCCACTTGCGCCGCCGTTCCTTTTCTCGCTCCACCAGATCGGCGGAGCGTCGCGCGCTATTTTGCCCTAACGAGTAGTTGCAACCTTAACCAACCAACCAAATGGCCAAAGAAATCAAAGACGCGTCTGGCGTCAGCAAATTGATCAAAGACCGCGAGGTCAAACTGATCGACTTCAAGTTCACCGACCTGCCGGGAAGCTGGCAACATTTCACGACCACGCTGACGGAGTACAACGAGGAGATCTTCACGGAAGGCCTCGGATTCGACGGCTCGAGCATCCGCGGCTGGCGCGCGATCAACGCGAGCGACATGCTGGTTATTCCAGATGCTACGACGGCCTGGATCGATCCTTTCAACGCTGAGCCGACGCTGAGTTTGATCTGCACGATCGTCGATCCGATCACGCGTGAGCCGTACGACCGTGACCCGCGCGGTCTCGCCGAAAAAGCCGAGGCTTACATGCAGAGCACCGGCATCGCGGATACGGCATCGTTCGGGCCGGAAGCGGAGTTTTTCATCTTCGACGAAGTGCGGTTCAGCTACACGGGCAACTCGTCATTCCACATGGTCGACAGCGCGGAAGGTCACTGGAATTCCGGCAAGGAAGAATTCCCGAACCTCGGCTACAAGATCCGCGCGAAGGAAGGTTACTTCCCTGTCTCGCCCGCCGACACGCAGCAGGACATCCGCAACGACATGTGTCTCGAGCTGGAGAAAGCCGGCATTCCAATCGAGCGCCAGCATCACGAAGTCGCAACCGCGGGCCAGGCCGAGATCGACATCCGCTTCGCGCCGATGAAGCAGATGGGCGACTACATGCAGTATTACAAATACATCGTCCGCAACGTCGCGAAGCGGCACGGGAAAACGGTGACGTTCATGCCGAAGCCGCTCTTCGGCGACAACGGCTCCGGCATGCATACGCACATGTCTCTGTGGAAGGAGGGCAAGCCGCTCTTTGCGGGTAACGGCTATGCGGGCCTCAGCGAGATGGCGCTCTTCTTCATCGGCGGAATTTTGCGGCACGCGCCAGCGCTGACTTGCCTAACGAATCCAACGACGAACAGCTATAAGCGCCTCGTCCCCGGATTCGAAGCGCCGGTCAACCTCGCCTACTCCGCGCGTAATCGTTCCGCCGCAATTCGCATCCCCACCTACAGTGCGAACCCGAAATCGAAGCGCATCGAATTCCGCACGCCGGATCCGGCAGCAAATCCGTACGTTGCCTTTTCCGCGCTCTTGCTCGCCGGCCTCGATGGAATCCAGAACCGCATCGATCCCGGCGATCCGCTCGACAAGAACCTCTACGAACTCCCGCCCGAAGAACTCGCGCAGGTCCCGAGCGTTCCCGATTCGTTAGGCGGCGCAATCAAGGCGCTGGAAGCAGATCATCAGTTCCTGCTCCGCGGCGACGTCTTCAACGCCGACTTCATCAACAACTGGATCGAGATGAAGCAGAAGGAATACGACACGCTCCGGCTGCGTCCGCATCCATACGAGTTCGCGATGTACTACGACGTGTAGTTCGCGCGCATGCACAAGGACCCGCCGCCAGGATTGTTCGACGCGCGTCGTCCGCTCGCGCACGTCGTGACGCATGGCCTGGTCGGAGGATTCATTCTCGCGCTCTTCCTCCACTTCGGGTGGAGCTTGTGGCGACAGAACGCGAACGCAGGTCCTGTCGCACCGAGCGATGGCGACGCCCTCGTTACGGGGATCGGCAACAAACCAACTCCACCACCGCGTGACTGATTGACGCGACAAGTTTTCTTCGCCGGTGGTAAGTGATAGGAAGTGATCATGTGCCGGAACATCAAGACGCTGCATAACTTCGCACCACCCGCTACCGACGACGAGATCCGCGCCTCTGCGTTGCAGTTCGTCCGCAAGCTCAGCGGTTTCACCAAGCCCTCGAAGGCCAACGAAGCGGCCTTCAACCACGCGGTCGATCACGTCACTGCTGCGGCACGCGAATTACTCGACTCGCTCGTTACCAACGCTCCGCCGCGCGACCGCGAAACGGAAGCAGCGAAGGCACGCGCCCGATCTGCCGAACGCTTCTCACATTCTGCCATGCACGCGGCTGGGATCGCGCACGTGCACATTTAGCTTCGGTGTTGCCGCGCGCGCGCTGTCGCTACTCTCTAAGTCATGAAACGGCTGCGCTGGCTCGTCACGATCGCCGCACTAGCGTTCTGCGCAGCTCCAGCGCGTGCCGATTACGTCTCGTGGTGGTGGGGACTCGGTGATCCGCTCTCCCAACGCGATGAGTACGGGCGTTTGCACCAGAGCAAGAACGTCGATGAGCCGGATTTTGCGCATCGTGAATCGTGGCGTCTCTTCTACTACAACAAGTCGCGTCACGATCTCATCCAGGATCCCGCTTACATCGGCGCGTTGCAGGTTGCCCTTCGCCGCACCGGCTACTACTGCGGCCCGGTCGACGGCGTTTTTTCGGAGGACGTGATCGAGGCGATCACCCATCTGCAAAAGAATTACCACATGCGCGTGAGTGGTAATCTTACCGTCGCGGTCCGGCGTGCCTTGCACCTGCCTTGAGGGTGCTGGCGGTGAATTGCCTTGCAACTTAAGACGCGGGGCTGATCTTCGGCTCACAATATGAACTTGCTCGGCTTCATGAATGTGGGCGGTCAGGAACTCATCCTTATCCTGCTCATTGTGCTCGTTCTTTTCGGTGCGAAGAAGCTGCCTGAGCTCGCGCGCGGCATGGGCCAGGCGATCCGCGAATTCCAGAAAGCAAAGGACGAATTCAGCGACGAGCTGCACAAAGCGGGCAACACCGAGGTGGCGGCGCGTCCGGCGCCATCGACTGTTCCGCGAATCGAAGCCGCGAACGTCGAGCCGACAACAGGTGCTGAAGCGAATCGACCGGTCGAACCCGGCAATCGCGCCTAAGAGTCTTCACGATCCGCCTGCCGCCGGGCTGTTTGACTTCACGTGTCGTTACGACACGTTCCGCACTCGCGTTATGTCCGACCCGAATTTGCGCCAGCGTATCAAGGAAATGCTGGTCAAAAATCTCATGCTCCAGACGACGCCGGAGCAGATCAGCGACGATCTTCCGCTCTTCGGCGCGGGTGGACTCGGGCTGGATTCGATCGACGCGCTCGAGCTCGTGGTCAGCATGGAGAAGACGTTCGGCGTCGGCGTTCCGAACTCGGAGGTCGCAGCCAAAGCGCTCCGCAGCGTGAACACGATCCACGATTACATCGTGGAGAAGCAGACTCAGGCTTCCGTCTGAATCGGCGCGAGTTCAGCGAGATTGATCGCATCAATAAGCTCGCGGAATCGCGCGAAGCTGCGCCGATACGGCGAGACGATCAGCCGCGGTAAAGTCCAGATCGCCGGCTCATTCTTTTCCTGCCGGAGCGCGCTTCCCTGGACGATCTCGCCGGTCCGAATGACATCGCGGAACTTCGCATTCAAATCCGCGACCGCCGCTTTTGACAGCGGCCGCAAAATGCGGATCACGAGCTGGTCTCCGACCCAGCGCGCGGAGTGATAGACCTTGTAGAACTGGAGGATCTCCGCCACGGCGTCCTTCGCGCTGTGCACGATCTTGAAGAGATGGAAATCCTCCGGACTAACGAATCCAAGCTTCGCCAGATGATCGGTCAGGAACTTGAGCCACTCCTCCCAATAGGTGCCTTCTGCCGAATCGATCATCACCACCGGAATGATCCGCGCTTTGCCCGTCTGCATTAGCGTCAGGACTTCGAAGCCTTCATCCATGGTCCCGAACCCGCCGGGGAAGAGCGCGAGCGCGTGCGTCTCCTTCACGAAGTTGAGCTTCCGCGTAAAGAAGTAATTGAAGTTGATCAGCTTTGAGTCGCCGAAAATCGTCTCGTTCGCCCGCTGTTCGAACGGCAACCGGATGTTCAATCCAAAGCTGTGCTCACGCCCGGCGCCGTGGTTCGCCGCGCCCATGATCCCGTCACCGCCGCCAGTGATGACCATGTAGTTTTGCGCCACCATCTCGCGCGCAAATTCTTCCGCGACCGGATACTCAGGCGCGGTGGGCAGCGTTCGCGCGGAACCAAAGACGCAGATTTTGCGAAACTCTCGATAGCCGGCGAAGACCTTCGCCGCATAACGCATTTCTTTGATCGAGCGCGTCATCAGCTTCAGGTCCGCCGTGCCCATCTTGTCGCGCGCCATTTTCAGCACGGTGATGATCATCTCCTCGACTAACTCCGGAGATTTCTCCGCGCCCCAGTCGCTCACCAGTTGGTGAATGCGCGCGTCCCACTCGCCGCCGAGCGTCGACTGACGGCGCGTCGGCTGATCGTGCGTGATGCCTGCAGCAAAGTCTTCCACCGGCGAACTTCCAGCGGGAAGCGGGCCTCCGCACGGAAAACTTTGCGATCAGGCGCTCAGCAGGTCGCTGAGAATCTCCTCCATGTGACGAATCGGCAGCGAATAATGACCCGCATTTTTCACGATGCGCAGACGCGAATTCGGCAGCCGCGTTGCGAGTGCTTCGGCCAGTCGATACGAAAACGTGCGGTCATTCGCTCCATGCCACAGCCGCACCGGAACACGAATGTCTTCCAGACGCAGACCCCAGGGCTTCGCATAGATCTCCGCGTCCGCAATGACGCCCTCGAGTGAGGCCTGCCACGCGAGCCGTGAGCTTTCGAAACACGACTCGAACGCGGCGCGATCGCGCAGTGCTTCCGCATCGATGTTCTGCAAGATCAGGCGCAGAAACGGCCGATAGCGTAACGACATTCGCATGCATGCAATCGGGCGCGCCACCCGGAAGAGCTTACGCAGCAGCGCAGGATTTTTGTCGTGCAAGGCGAGCATCCACCGGTGCAACCGCCACAGCCCTTCGCGATCGGCGAGCTCTGCAATCGGCGGGACACCACTCACGACCGCAACCGCCTCCACCCTTTCCGGCATCACCGTCGCAGTCGCGTAGGCGTAGGGCGCGCCGCCGGAAATCGCGAGAATGCGAAAGCTCGCGAACGCAAGATGTTCGCCTAACGAGCGAACAACGGCCGGCCATTCAGCGAGCTTTCGGTCCGGTTTGAACGACGACTCGCGGATTCCCGGTCGATCAGGCGAGATGATGCGTGCACCCAGCTTGCGCGCCGCTTCATCAGTCAGTAGCGCCATTGAGCGCGAGCTTGGCCAGCCATGACAAAACAGCACCGGCACTCCAGCGGGATCCCCGTACGTGCCGTAAGCGATATGCCCGCCGTCATCGAGCTTCACGACTCCGTCGCGCGCCTGCATTACGCGGAAGGTGTAGAGGCGCGTGTGCTCACGCGCAAGATGACACACGAACGCGTAAGGACAGCCGCCGCTGAATCAAACCGGAGTTGCGCCTCGACACTCAACCCATTCTTCGTTAACTCGCAGTTGCGAACCAGAGAGCATCCCCGATTCGTATACTTGTTATGAACGAATACTCGCAACCGGGCTTCGGGAAGATTTCTGTGCATGCCGATGGAATGGGTGCACCAACACCTGAGCTGGTGGAAAAACGCGCGCGTGAAATCGCGCTCATCGACGAACGCAACCCGGATGAGTTTACCGACGCGGATTGGGAAGAGGCGCGCAAGGAGTTGTTAGGCCAGGGCAGCAACGGCGCACCGGAAGAAACGGCCGAGAATTCTTCGCTGCAGGAAGAATGGCCGGTCGTCGCAAGCAACACCGGCGAACGCGCACCCCGCGCGGGCGCTGATGGTGACGATGAAACCCTTGGGCAGCAGCTTGTGGAAGGCGGCGTCGAGGAGGCGACGCACGACAGCATGGTGCAGGCGCGTCGCGATGAGCTCAGCCAGGAAGGCGGAGTGATTGAAGGCGCCTGACGCCCAGGCAATCGCAGGGGAGACAGGGATAAGCGACCACAACGTCACGGCGACGCGCGCGACCGATCGAGGTGCGCGGTTGATTTCAGATTTCAAGCGCGTGCGTGATTTCAGCATGCGCCTCTGCCGGAGTCTGCAACCGGAAGATTGCGTCGTGCAATCGATGCCCGACGTCAGCCCAACGAAATGGCACCTCGCACACACGACATGGTTCTTCGAGACCTTCGTCGTCAAAGTCTGGCAGCCGCAATATCGGCCGGACGTTCCGCAGTACGCCTTCCTCTTTAATTCCTACTACAACGCCGCCGGCTCGATGCATCGGCGCGATCTGCGCGGCTTGATCTCGCGGCCAACCGTGGCCGAGACGTATCGTTTCCGCACTTCCATCGACGAATGCGTAATCAAGCTTCTTGAGAGCGCCGATGAGGCACTCCTCGAGGACATCGAGCCCGTGATGATTCTCGGCATCAATCACGAGCAGCAACATCAGGAACTGCTCGTCACCGACATCAAACACGTCTTCGCGCAGAACCCGCTCTACCCTGTTTTCGAGGAGGCGAAGAATTCGCCTAACGACCAATCCGCCGCGCCACTCCATTTCGTCGACTTCGAGGAAACGACCACTCTAATCGGGCACGACGGCAAAGGATTCAGCTACGACAACGAAGGACCCCAGCATCGTGCGCTCGTCGGCGCATTCACGCTGGCGACAAGGCCGGTCACAAACGGCGAATACATCGCGTTCATCGAAGCCGGCGGTTACACCCGGCCGGAGTTCTGGCTCTCGTTAGGCTGGAGCACGGTGCAGGAACAGCGCTGGGAAGCTCCGCTGTATTGGACGAAGGAGGATGGCCAATGGTGGAACTTCACCTTGTCCGGATTTCGTCCGGTCAACCAAGCGGAGCCGGTCACGCACGTCAGCTATTTCGAAGCCGACGCTTACGCGAACTGGGACGGGGCGCGCCTCCCAACCGAGTTTGAATGGGAACGCGCAAGCGCTTCTCTCCCCCTCGAAGGCAACTTCGTCGATGATCATCGCTTCCATCCGGCGCCCGACAACTCGTTAGGCAATGGCGAATTGCAGCAGATGTTCGGTGACGTGTGGGAATGGACGCGTAGCTCGTATTCGCCATATCCCGGCTACCGCGCCGCCCCCGGTGCGCTCGGCGAATACAACGGCAAGTTCATGTGCAACCAGTACGTGCTTCGCGGTGGCTCGTGCGCCACGTCCCGCGATCACATCCGCCGCACCTACCGCAATTTCTTCCAGCCGGAGAAACGCTGGCAGTTCACGGGAATTCGTCTCGCCCGAGACACCAAATGAACTCCCCAACGGGCGGCGTCGCCGTCCTTGATCTCGAACCCGCCGCGTCCGAGTTCCTCGCAGAAGCGCTCGCCGGCCTAACGAGTAATCCGCCGACGCTCCCGTCAAAATTCTTCTACGACGAGCACGGCTCGAATCTCTTCCAGGAAATTTGCGAGCTGCCCGAGTACTACATCACACGCACGGAGCGCGCGATCCTGCGCGAGTTCGCTGGTGAAATGGCGGAGTCGATCGGCGCGAACGCCGAGCTCGTCGGCTTCGGCACCGGCGCGGGGTTGAAGACAAGAACGCTGCTCGAGCACCTGGCGAATCCGATCGCCTACGTGCCTGTCGATATCTCGAAGCAGCGACTGATCGAATCGGCCGAAGCGTTGCAACGTGCGATGCCGCAGCTCGAAGTCCTGCCGGTTTGCGCCGACTACCTGCAGCCACTTCGCCTCCCGACGCCGTCACGGAAGCCCGACCATGTCGCGGTTTATTTTCCCGGCTCCACCATCGGCAACCTTGAGCCGGAGACCGCGCGCGACTTTCTCGACCGTGTCTGCACGCTCTGCGGAGACAGCGGCGGCCTGATCATCGGCGTGGATCTGCAGAAGCCTCGCGAGATTCTCGAAGCTGCCTATAACGACAGAGCGGGCGTCACGGCGCGCTTCAATCTGAACTTACTCGTTAGGGCAAATCGCGAGCTCGGCGCTGATTTCGATCTCTCCTGCTGGAAACACCGCGCGGTTTATAACGAGGAAGCCGGCCGGATTGAGATGCACCTGGTCGCGCGCGGCGAACAGCACGTTCATCTAGGTGACCGCACCTTTCTCTTTGCCGACGGCGACAAGATCATCACTGAGTTCTCCTACAAGCATACGCCGGATGGATTCGTTAGGCTGGCGGAGAGCGCCGGCTTTCGCATGTCGCGCATCTGGACTGACCCGAAGCGTTACTTCGCGGTCTTTCATTTCGTCACGCGTAGCTAAGCGCGCATGAACGCGCTGGTCCAACTCACCGGCGTAAGTAAACACTACGGTGCCACGGCCGCGCTGCATTGCACTGACCTCGCTTTCGCGCGCGGGAAAACAACGGTCCTGATCGGCCCAAGCGGCTGCGGCAAATCGACGTTGCTGCGACTGATCATCGGCTTACTCCAGCCTGACTCGGGAGAGATTCGCTTCGAAGGAACAACCGTCACGCGCGAGACGATCGAGCCGTTGCGGCATCACATCGGATACGTCATTCAGGAAGGCGGATTGTTTCCGCATCTGACCGCGCGTGGAAACGTACTCCTGATCGCGAAACACCTGAAGAAAGAGGTGCAACTCGATGAGCTGTGTGCGTTGACCCGCTTTGCGCGCGAGGCTCTCGACCGTTATCCCGCGGAACTTTCCGGCGGACAACGTCAACGCGTCGGCCTGATGCGCGCGCTCGCACTTTCGCCCGATCTTCTCCTGCTCGACGAACCGCTCGGCGCGCTTGATCCACTCGTTAGGGCGGCGTTGCAGCAGGACTTGAAGGAAATCTTCACGCGCCTGCAGCAAACCGCGATTCTGGTTACGCACGATCTCGCGGAAGCTGGCTACCTCGGTGATATCATTGTCCTGATGAATGAAGGACGGATCGTGCAACAAGGCACGATCGGTGAACTGCGCGATTCACCAGCGAGCCCGTTCGTCACCGAATTCATTAATGCGCAACGCGCACTCGTTCTGGAATGAATCGGATTCGGAATTCACGAAGCCGGGTATTGGTGTTTTGTCTTCTCCTTTCCTGGCTTTCTGGTTTCGCAATTCAGTCTGCTTCTGCCGAGTCGATCATTATCGGCTCCAAGAAATTCACCGAAGCGTATGTGCTCGCCGAGATCGCGAAGCACTCGTTAGGCGCAGCTGGCATTCCGGCCGAGCACCGTCAGGGGATGGGCGGCACGATTATTCTTTGGCAAGCGCTCCGCGCGAACCAGGTCACCGTTTATCCGGAATACACCGGCACGATCGCTGAAGAGATTCTAAAGAATCCCGGCGCGTCAGAAGACATGATGCGCAGCGAGCTCGCGAAGTCCGGTGTCGCGATGTCGCCGGAGCTTGGTTTCAACAATACCTACGCACTCGTCATGCGACGCGATGCTGCCAGCGCAGCCGGAATCCGCACGATCAGTGATCTGCGGGCACATCCGGAATTGAAGTTCGGACTCACCCACGAGTTCCTCGATCGCCGCGATGGCTGGCAACCACTCGCTGCGCGCTACGGACTTTCGTCCCGCAGCCTGAAAGGAATCGATCACGGCCTCGGCTATGAAGCGCTTCGCAATCGCTCGATCGACGTGAAGGACGCGTATTCGACCGATGCGAAGATCGGCGAGTACGATCTCATCACCCTTGAAGACGACCTGCACTTCTTCCCGCAATACAAAGCCGTTTTCCTGTATCGCAATTCGTTAGGCGCCGAAGCACGCCACGCCATCGAGACGATCGCCGGCACGATTGACGAAGCGCGCATGATCCGGCTGAACGCAGAAGCCGAGCGAACAAAAAACTACGCGCGCGCCGCCGAACTCTACTTCCGCGAAACAGGCCAAACCGTCGCTGGCTTCAGTGACGAAAGCTTCACGCAGAAACTCGCACGTTGGACGGGGCGCCATCTCGAACTCGCCGGATTCTCGCTCCTGCTCGCGATGATGGTCGGCGTGCCACTCGGAATCGTGGCGAGTCGCGGGGGCGCAATCGGTCACGTCATTCTCGGCTTCACCAGCCTCGTGCAAACAATCCCTTCGCTCGCCTTACTCGCGTTGCTCGTTCCCCTGCCCTTCTTCGGAATCAGCGCGCGCACCGCAATCGCCGCGTTGTTTCTCTACGGGCTGCTGCCGATCGTTCGCAACACCGCGACCGGATTGCAGGACATCTCGCCACCGCTCCGCGAATCAGCGATCGCGCTCGGCCTTCCACCATTTGCACGATTGCGCCGCATCTATCTGCCGATGGCATCGCGCACGATCCTCGCCGGTATCAAAACCAGCGCAGTCATTAACATCGGCACCGCCACACTCGCAGCACTCATCGGCGCCGGCGGCTTGGGCGAGCCGATCATCAGCGGTCTCAACTTGAATGATCATCGCACCATTCTGCAGGGGGCGATTCCGGCCGCGCTCCTCGCGCTGCTCGTGCAATGGCTCTTCGATTTGCTCGATCGGTTTTTGATTCCGAAGGGCCTCCGCCTATAGGAATCGAATGGCAATCGCATCCGTAAATCCGGCCACTGGCGAAACCCTCCGCAAATTTGACTCGTTAGGCGGAGAAGAGATCGAGCAACGACTCGCGCGCGCTGCGGCCGCGTTCGCGCGGCATCGTCGGAGCGATTTCGGAACGCGCGCCGAACTGATGCGTAAGGCCGCGGGAGTTCTGGCGAAAGACGAGGATGCATTCGCCCGCACGATCACGCTGGAGATGGGGAAGCCGATCCGCGCCGCGCGCGAAGAAATCCGGAAGTGCGCGAGCGCCTGCGAATTTTATGCGACGCATGCCGAAGAGTTGCTCGCGCCGGTTGAAACAAAGAGCAATGCGACTCGCAGCTACGTTCGCTTCGATCCGATCGGCCCGGTGCTCGCGATCATGCCGTGGAACTTTCCCTTCTGGCAGGTGTTTCGTTTCGCCGCGCCCGCGCTCATGGCGGGCAACGTCTGCCTGCTGAAACATGCGGGGAACGTGCCGCAATGCGCACTCGCGATCGAACAGGTCTTTCGGGAAGCAGGCTTCGGCGACGGTGCGTTTCAGAGCTTGCTCATCGAGGCGGAACAAACCGCCGGTGTGATCGATAATCCGCGGGTAAAGGCGGTCACGTTGACAGGCAGCGACCGCGCCGGATCGGAGGTGGCGAGCCGCGCGGCGCGTCAGATCAAGAAGAGCGTGCTCGAGCTTGGCGGGAGCGATCCGTTCATCGTGATGCCCAGCGCCGACCTCGAGAATGCGAGCGCGATCGGCGTGAAATCGCGCACGATCAACGCCGGCCAGTCGTGTATCGCGGCGAAACGTTTCATCATCGCGGAGGCGATCTACGGCCGTTACGTCGAGCAGTTCGTCGCGAAGATGCGCGCGCTGCGAATCGGTGACCCGCTCGATGAGACAACCGACATTGGACCACTGGCGACGGAGCAGATCCGCCGCGGCGTGCACGAACAGGTGCAGAAAACGATCGCAGCCGGCGCGAAGCTCTTGTTAGGCGGACGGGTCGTCGACGGGGCTGGTTACTTCTATGCGCCGACCGTCCTAGTCGATGTGCCGCCGAATTCGCCCGCCGCGCGGGAGGAGATTTTCGGACCGGTGGCGGCGTTCTTTCGCGTGCGCAATGCGGAAGAGGCAATCGCGGTCGCGAATGATTCGACGTTTGGTCTTGGTGCGAATGCCTGGACGAACGACTCGTCGGAGCAGGAGCTGTTCGCGCGTGAGCTCGAAGCCGGGCTCGTTTTCATCAACGGCATGGTCGCGTCTGATCCGCGGCTGCCGTTCGGCGGCGTGAAGCGCTCTGGTTATGGACGCGAGCTGAGCGCGGAAGGCATTCGCGAATTCGTAAACATCAAGACAGTCGTGATCGCCTAACGAGCACTAGCTCGTCGAAAACTGATCCTCTTTGTTCTTGAAGAGGATGTTGAACGTGGTCAGCGAGCCGTAGCAGCGCGTGATGTATTGCTGCAGATCAAACTTGTCCGCATCGCTAAGTTTGTCGTTCGCATTCACCTTCTGCTCGAGAACGCGCAGGTTGTTGCGGATCATGACGATCTTGTGAAAGAAGGTCTCGAGCGGGACCTCTTTCGGCTGCAGTGAATTGTCGGACGATTTCATCACGAGCGTTCCGTTTTGCCAGCGGTTCGCGAGGCCTTCGACAATCGTGTCGCTCTTCTGCAGACCGAGCGCGTCGACCACACTCTGTGCGGTCTGACGAATCAACGTATCGAGCGGGACCTGCAATTCACTGATGGTCGCGGTCGCTTCCGCGGAACTGAGGTCGCTCGAATTCGGCGCCACGGTGCGCGGTGCGTCATCGAAGCCGATTTCCGCGGTGTGTTCAGTGAGCGAGCGCACCACGCCGACTCCATAGCGGGGATGGCGCACCTTCATTCCGATGTGCAGACTCTCGATATTCAACGCCATGGGTGTGCAGCATCCTGCCGCCGCGACGCTGATTCGCAACCGTCATTTCGCGCGCTTCTTCGCAGCCGAACGATGGTCACGCTGGAGCTTGTCGAGCACGGGATAAAGTCCCTCGAGTTCTTCAACGAGGATCGCTTTCACCGCACGCAAGGTGTCCGCATATGCGTCGGCGGAGCGGCCGCCGATTACTAGCGGAATGTGCGACGGGAGCAGGCCGCGGAGCTTCCGCAGATCGCGACGCAGTTGGTCGTCATCCGGCGGAAAGACAATGCTCAAGCCAAGGACGTTCGGCTCGAGGTTGCGCATCGCGCCGACGATCTCCTGCACTGGCAGCGCGACCCCGAGATAAGTCGTGCGCCAGCCATGACTGCGTGCGGCCGCCGCGACAATAATCGCACCGAGTTCGTGATACTGGCCCGGCGGCGTGGCGAGAACGAGATGACCTGCGGTGCTGTTCGGCGAAAAAGGCCGCGCAAACGTGGCGAGAAATTCCGTGATGCAGCTAGAGGCGAAATGCTCGTGCGCGATCGTCAATTCCGCCGCGCGCCAGAGATCGCCGACGCGTTCCGCCAGCGGTGCGATGAACTTCTGCAGAACTGCGGGCGATCCGAGTTCAACCGCGGCGCGTTCGAGCAATTTCGGAAACGCCTGCGCGTCGAAATTCGTGATCATTCCGACCGCTTGCTCGATGAAGTTCTCCGCAGCTTCATCCGTCTGTTTGCCGCGCGCTTTCCGCGCATCGAGCAACGGCACACCCGCTTCGCGCACCAGTCGCTCGAGTTGCGGCAACGGCGCGCGCGCGATCTGGCCAATCGCGTGACCGGCGACCGTCGCTTCGCGCAAGAGCCGCAAGCGTTCGACATCTTCCTCGGTGTAGAGACGGCGATTGTTCTCCGCGCGCACCGGCTTGACCGCGCCGTAGCGTTTCTCCCAAATCCGGATCGTATGAATCGTTAGGCCAGTGTGCCGCGCGACGAAGTTGATAGTGCGGACGGGCTTCATGGCTTCCTAAGTGAACGTAAACGGAAGCACTTCGGATGCAGAGGCGCGACTTTGGGGTTGTCTCGGGAGAAGCGCGAGACTCATTCTCTGCGCCGCATGGCTGAGGAAAACAGGGTCGCTTATCCAGCAGGTTTCCGCCCGAGGCGCGGGTTGAACTGGTTCGTCATCGGGCTGCTCTACGCCTCGTTCTACATGTGTCGGTACAATTTCCGGTTCGCCGCGCCGGGAATGATGTCGGACTTCGGATTAAAA
>JBJMWV010000298.1:0-7232 GCA_045809985.1 Chthoniobacterales bacterium
GAGCTGCTTATAGAATAGAAGATGCGGCGCGTCGCTGATGCGCACTCGCAGGCTGCGTTCGGTCGGTTGCGGCTCAGCCATGATGCGGGACAACTCGGCCGCGACAGCGTCCTGTTCCGCTTTCGCGAGCACTGGGAGCTGCAGATATCCGTTTACCCAAATGCCGCTCTTGATCTCCGTTTCCGCGCGATCGCGTCCGAGCTCGAACGGTTTGAATCCGAGGACGAGCGCGGAGATGACTTCGCCGTTTTCGGTGGAGAAGATCGGCAGCGCGACCACTTCATCGATCACGTGCGCACCGTTCGCGCCACTCCGCGCAAGATAACCAATCTCCTGCTTGTTCGGCGGCGGCTGGATCGCGAGCTGCGCTTCTTCTGCGAACTGCAGTTCGCCAACTTCCATCGCATTCGGCGGCGGGATGACCGCTCCGCTTGTGTCGAGGAAACGATAAAAGTGCGCGTGCAGTTCGCCCGGCGCCGTGTCGACGTCATCGGCTTCACGCGCAATCAAATCGCGCAGCTCATCTTTCGCGCTCGGGTAAAGGAGATCAGGCGCGTTGTCTTCCAGCGCGGCGTGAATGCGTGGCCGCAGCACAAGCGTGCGGCAACGTTCCGCCAGCGCGGCCTGTCGCGTTTCCTGCACGCCATGGAGGATCGCGAGCTCGTTGCGGAAATCCTGGTAGAGATCGCGCTCGGCCTCGATCGCGACTTTGCGTTGCGCGAGGAAGAGCCCGAGTGCGGTGATCGCGACGATGACGAGCATCATCGCGACCAGCAGCTTCGTGCGGAAGCTGGTCACGCTCGCGGATTGCGCGCTCTCCGGCGGGTTCACTGGAAATCAACGCGCGCGGTCGCGCCGTTCTTCAGTTCGACCGATTGCTCGCGAGTTGTCCGGCTATCTATCCACGCCTTCACCGTGTACTTGCCGGCGGGAAGGTTCGTTAGGCGAAAATGACCATCGGCGTCCGTGGTCGTGAAATAGGGCGTGTTCAGGACGAGAATCAGGCCGCGCATGTGCTCGTGGATGTCGCAGCGCAAAGTGACGAGGCCGGGTTGATCGAAGACGACCGATGGAATCGGCCGCTCCTCGGGCCGGTAACGGCCGAGGTCAAAACGCTTCGCAGGGGAGTAGGAGAAGATGTTGTGATAGGTATCGTCCTTGTTCGGGAACTCGACGGTGGTCCCGACTTGGACAGGGAGCAGCGCGGGCTGAAAATCCATGTCTTTTTGCGCGACTTCCTTCCTCGGCAGCGAAGCAGGATGTGTCGTCACATCTTCGAGATAGACGATCGCGAGCGGCGGATTCGTCGCGAGCACGCCGCCTTTGGTCACGACTTCGTAGCGCTTCGTCATCACCGGCGCCGACTTTGTCTTCGGCAACTCAACCCGGCCTTCGACGGTGGCATCGGCTAGGGCAGCACTCGTTAGGCAAAGAAGCACGACGGCTGCACCTACGGCGCGGAATGTCATCGGGTTCAGAGTAGCAGCATGTGTTCTCAACGGGAAGAGACGCAGATGCGCCGAAAGCCGCCCCGCTTTTCGCGAGGCGGCTCGGACGCAGTGTTTGTTGTTGGTTAGTTGTTTAGTTAGCTGGACGGCCGGTTAGTTGCAGGCTGTTGAAGTTATCGAGGAACTCGGGCTCGAGCGCAGTGCCGTCAGCGTTGCGCGTGATGGCTAGGAACTGGTCGCGCGCAATTCCGCCATCGGTCGGATCCTTGATCACCGGGCAGATCGCGTAGCGGAGGTTATCATTCAGCGGGCGCGTCGTCTTGGTGATGAAGCCTTTGCTGAAGAGCGCATCGATTTCGCTGACGCTCGCGATGATCGCGGTGCCATCGAGATCGCGGCCGTTCCGCATCGCGAGGTCGTTCATCATTTTCTGACCATCCGGAGTAGTGAGCGCTTTGCTCGTGTAGCTGACCCAGGTGTGAATCCAGACGCCGAGCTTGTTGTTGCTGAAGTAGCCGTTGCGCATGTCGAGCATGACTGATTGACGCAACGCGCCGAGTCCCTGCGGATCTGTCCCGCGCCGCGGGAAGATGTATTCCGGGCTGCTGTCGGCAATCTGCCGCTCGCGTTGTCCCGCCGCGTCGGCGGTGAAGGCGTTTGCGCTGAGGCCGCCAAGCACGGTGAAGTACCAGGCGTTCCCGCTGTGGTCGTACGCGGGCAAGGTCAGGAGCGCACGCACCGGCCGCTGAAAATTGAAGATCGGTGTATCAGTCACAGCGAGTGGGCCGGGCTGGCGACGCCCGTCGATTGCCGCGGGATTGACGCCGTTCTGCTGGTAGTAGGGGTCGGTGAAATCATAAAGCCGGTCCTGCACGTCGGCTTTGCTGATGGAGGGAATCGCGAGGAACGCGAGCGCGCCTAACGAGAGAAGTTTTATCGTCGGTAGTGGTTTCATCGTCGCGACCAATACCTGTCCGGAATGAGCGATGCGAACCGGCAAAGGTAACTCGCCTGTTACCTTGCCTAACGAGTAGTTCGTTCCGGCACCGAGCTAAGGTCCGAGGAAATGCGCAATGCGCTTCAGCTCTGCTTCGCGAGCTGTTCGCGTTGCGGAATAACCAGCACTGGACACGGCGCGTAACGAACGACGTGTTCTGCCACGCTGCCGATCAGAACATGCGCGAGACCGGTGTGGCCATGCGTGGATGTGACGATCAGGTCAGCGTAAGTTTCATTCGCGAAATCGCGGATCGCATCTGCCGCGCGTCCGCAACGCACAGCCGTCTCGCGCTCAACGCCGCGGAAGTCGATCGTCGCGATGAACTCTTCCAGTTGTGCATCGGCGGCGTCCTCGATCACATCAGGCGAGGGCATGTGCTCATACGTCGCCATGTGTTCGCACGGCACGTAGGGCAGGAGTTGGTAAGCGTGAATGAGCGCAAGCCGCGCCCCGGTCGCCTTCGCAAAGGCGATCGCTTCTTCAACGCCGGCGCGTGAGCATTCCGAGAAATCTACCGGCACCACGATGCGCTCGATCTTTAGACCGGCTTTCTTCGGCGCGGCAAACTCACGTTCGCGTTGCCGCACGACGAGGACTGGACAGGGTGCATGCCTAACGACTCGTTCCGCAGTGCTGCCGAGAAGGAGATGCTTCACGCCGGTCAGTCCGCGCGTCGCAATGACGATGTAATCCGCACTAATCTCGCGCGCGACCTTGCAAATTTCGTCGAACGGGCTGCCGATCGGCGCATGACACGGCGGGGTCGCATCGCTGCTGGCGTATTCGCGGCAGAGTTTCTGCAGTTCCGCGCGGTGGTAACGCTCAATTTCGCCTGCGGTAAGAAGCGGTGGCTGACTCAGCAAAGCCGGGACGCTGTAGCTGTAATCCGGTACGTGGACATGCACGAGATGCAGCTCACCATCGAATTCCTGGAGCAGGGCAGAGGCATACTCGAGTGCTTTGCGGGAAGAGACTGAGAAGTCGGTTGGGACAAGCAACGTGCCGATGCGTGTCCGCGCCGTCTTCATTTCGGGGCGCTACTTCCGCTCGCTCCAGCGTCTTCGCCGTAGACCTTGAGGAGTCGCACGCGCGCAGCTTGCAGGCGCCGCGTCATCACTTCGCTCATCCGCCGGAATAATTCATAGCCGACGGTCGGATCGCGCTCGCAATATTCCCGCAGGACCGTGCCGTAGAAAAAGATCGCTTCCGTCTTCTCCATCGCGCGCGCGCTGAAGTGCCAGACGTAGGGCGGAAAGAGCCACGACCAGCCGAGCAAATCGTTGTCGCCGATTTCATCGATCGTCACTGGTCCGCCGCCACTGCCAGATGACTCAAGCGCGACCCTGCCGTGCTGAATCAGATAAAACCGATTAGCGGTTTCGCCTTCACGAAAAATAAACTCGCCCGGCTCGAAGTGCGTGTGCAACGCGCAGTCCGCGAGCAGGCGGATGTGGTGCTCGTTCAAACCGAGCAGGAACGGATGGCCGGCAACCTCTTTCTCGAGTTCGCTCTTATTCATGCAGTCCGTGATCGCCCGGCGGATGAGAACGGCCGGTCTTCTTTGAGCATGGCAACCCTGAGGCCCATCGGCAATCACAGCGTTTCGTGGCGGGAATCAGCGCGCGACCGGGTTCAACGACTGTCCACTCGTTAGGTATGCGCACCTCGTGAGTAGTTGAAGCGACGGAGCTATTCATGCTCACATCCCAACGAGCAGCGCACCAGTCACGCTGCGCCGCATCCGTACGGGAAAAGGAGAACACGCATGTACTGCCTCGTTGCAATTACAGCGAGCGCGATGGTCACGAGTTACGCCGTTATCGTTTACCGGGTGCTGCCGGCTCGCTAAGCTGCGGAGCGATATCCGTTCGAATCACCGCATCCCCGATCACCTCTTCGCGCTGCGCGACCAATTCGTCAGCGTGGCGGGCGAAGTCGCATCGGTCGTGGTCGAACTCGATCGTGACCCGGCGAAGGTGGATCACGTCTGGATAAAGCTCCGGACCGGCGAATCCGGCGCTCTCGATGTTTCGCTGAGCACAACTTCACGCCAATCGCGCGCGCTCGGTTTGGATCCGCGCCTTCGCGTCGGAGTTGTCCAATCACATTGGACGGAACTGCCGTCCGCGGGTGTTCGCCGCATCGATTCGTTCGACTACGCAACCGTCGAAGCACAGCACGTGGTCGAATACGTCCCGTGCGAGCGCGAGGCGATCGAAACGATGCTCGTCGAAAAAGCAAACCGCGCGTTTTTTGTGGAAGCCTGGGGCGAGCTTTACGTCCGTGCGCACGCAGGCATTCATCAAGTGCACAGTCGCCGCGCGAGCGCTGCGGTGCCGCGCGATGTGATCGGTCGCGATGGTGGGATCCAGTTTTACTTCCGCGATCCGAACATGCGCGAAATGCTGCTCTTCAAGTATCGCGGTCAGCAGTGAGCGTGACGTTGCCCGCGCGCCTTGACCGGCGCTCGCTTCTGGCCAGTCATCGAGCGAATTTCGGCGTCAGCTTTCCCGCGCAGAGTTCGAGCCGCCGGAGCGTGGCTGTCATTACTCGTTAGGCGATTCTGGCGAACGGTTCAGATGCAGGCGTTGCTTTACCGCAAGGTTTCAGCCGAGAGTGCGGCATGACAGACGATCTCCGCCAGCTCGTTGCGGCGCATCCGTTCCTCGGCGGCTTGAGCGAACATCATCTCGCGCTCGTCACTGATTGCGCGCATCTCGTGCAACTTGAACCGGAGCAGGTGCTGTTTCGCGCCGGAGATCCAGCGCGGGGTTTTTATCTTTTGCAGAGCGGCAAGATCGCGGTTGAAGCGGCATCCGAAGGTGAGCCAACGGTAACTATTGATGTCGTGAACGGTGGCGAGCCGCTCGGCTGGTCCTGGATGTATGAGCCGTTCGTTTGCGAATACGGCGCACGCGCACTCGAGCCGACCACCGCGATCTTCGTGGATGCGAAGCGGCTCACGCAGCACCGCAGCGCGGACATGACCTTTGGCCATGAGCTCTTCAAGCGGATGAGCAGCGTGATGGTGCGGCGCTTGAAAGCCGCGCGCGCGAAGTATGTCGAGGTGGCGCACCGCGAGCATCATCTTCAGCAGCAACATCAGCCGCAGGGCTGATTTTCGTTACTCTGAAATCGCGCGGGCGATGGCGTAAGCCGCGGCTGCGGCAATGCTGCCGATGAGCGCGGTTTGAAGCGAGCTACGGATCGGCGAGACGCCTGTGAAACGGCCTTTCACAAAACCGAAGATGCAGAGCGCGATTAGCGTGATGAGCGCGGAGAACGTGATGGCAGCGCGGGCATTTGCTTCAAGCATGTAGGGCAGGAGCGGGATCAAGCCCCCGGCGATGTAGGCGGCCGCGATCGTGAGCGCGCTTTGCAAGGCGCGGCCCGGCTCCGGTTTCTCGAGGCCGAGCTCGAACTTCATCATGAAATCAACCCACGCTTCCGGGCGGCGGCTGAGCGCTTCGACGACCGGCGCGGCTTCTTCACTCGTTAGGCCGTAGGCGGTGAAGACATCCGCGACTTCCTGTTTCTCTACCTCCGCTTTCTCAACGATCTCCCTTTGCTCGCGCCGCAGCTCACTCGCGTAATGCTCGGCTTCGCTGCGCGCGGCGAGATAACCGCCCAGCCCCATCGCGATCGATCCGGCCGCGATCTCCGCGAGACCGGCAGTGATCACGATGCGCGAAGAAGCGATTGCGCCAGTCAATCCGGCGGCGAGCGCGAACGGCACCGTCAGTCCATCGGACATGCCGATAACGACGTCGCGCACCGTCGGCCCGGCGGTGAAATGCTCCTCGACATGATGGAGATGATTCATGCGCGCGAGCTAATCAGGTTCCGCGCGTCCTAACGAGAGCGCGGTCGCCGCATCGCGCGCAAAGCGCAATCCGCGGAGACGTATCGCCGGATCAACCTTCTTGGCGAGCACGAGGAACTGAAACTTCGTTCCGAGGAATCCCGGGTGAATCAGCGTCTGCAAAGCGCGCGTGTTCTGCGCGTCCGCGGTGAGTTCTTCGTTCAGTAATCCGGTGAGGAAATGATGCTGATCCGTGAAACCGGCCAGCTGTAATCCACTCCCGATTGCGTGCTCGGCGAGACTCGTCCATTCGACGTGCGCGGTGATATCCGCTTCGCCAACCCGCTGCAGCGGATCGTCGTTCGTCGTGTGTTCGGCGTAGCTCTGCAACGTGCCGCGTGTGCGATGCGGCGCGTAGAATTCGTCGCGCGCGAATCCGTAATCCGCCGCAATGACAAACCCGCGCGTGAGTTTGTTCGCGAGCGTTTCGATCCAGCGCCTCGCTGCTGGTCGCGCTTCAGTTTCATAGCCGGCCGGCAACGGCTGCGGAATCTTCGCGACCAGCTCCTGATCTGAGATCGGCCAATCAAGAAGCTGGAAATGGTCGTTCGTTAGGCCAACGCGCCGCTCCAGCCATTCATTTCCGGTCCACTTCACGAGGTGAACCGGGAGCGAGTCGATCAGCTCGTTCGAAAAATGGATGCCGACGAACGGTTCGAGGTCGTCCAGTGATTCGCGCCATTCGATTCGAAATCCGCTTAGAGTTTCCGCCTGCCGCTCGCGCAACTTCGGGAACGGCTCGATGATCACGTAACGGACATCGAGATGCTCGAGAACATCGCGCGCGAATCGGCCATCGTGGGCGCCTTGCTCGACGATTGTGAATTCCGTTCCGCCGAGCAGCTCGCGAATCTCCGCGAATTGGATCGCCATCATTTTCCCGAAGAGCGGACCAACCGACACGCTCGTGAAGTAATCGCCC
>JBJMWV010000299.1:0-1778 GCA_045809985.1 Chthoniobacterales bacterium
ACAAGTAGAACTGGCCTCATGCTGATCAAAAACCTGCTCACCGCGATCCAGCCGGGCTCGATCGACGGACCGGCTGATCGCCAGGTCGAAAGCATCGCTTACGAATCGCGGCGGGTGGGGAAGAATAGCCTCTTCGTTGCGTTGCGCGGCGAGAAAGTGGACGGGCACAACTTCATCGACCAGGCGATTGAGAAAGGCGCGAGCGTGATTCTAACCGATCACATCTTGCCGCAGCCGCGCGCGACGGTTGTGCAGGTGAACAACACGCGCACGGCGCTCGCAGATCTCGCGGTCGCGTTCTACGACCGCCCTGTGCGCAAACTGAAAATGGCCGGCATCACCGGGACGAACGGCAAGACAACGACGTCGTTTCTGATCAAGCACATCTGCGACAACGCGGGTCTGCGCTGCGGTCTAATTGGAACGGTGCGCTACGAAATCGGCGAGCGTGTTTTGCCCGCGACACGCACGACGCCGGAGTCGCTAGACCTGCAGGAGTTGCTCGCGCAAATGGTCAACGCCGGCTGCAAAGCGGCGACGATGGAAGTCTCGTCGCACGCGATCGCGCAGGACCGCACGCGCGGTCTCGAGTTCGACGTCGCGGTCTTCACGAACCTGACCCAGGACCATCTCGATTTTCACGGCACGATGGAGAACTACTTCCACGCAAAGTTGAAGCTCTTCACCGGTCTGGCCGCGCAGCAGATGAAGAAGAAATCCACCGCGGTCGTGAACATCGACGACAGCTACGGCCAGCGGATACTCGACAATCTCGACAAAGATTCTCCGGTCGTGACCTACGGCCTGGGCGCGCGCGCTGATTTCCGCGCCTCCAACTATCGCGCTGATTTCAACGGGACGTCGTATCAGCTCGATGCGCGCGGCAAGAGTTACCTCGTCCGGTTGCCGCTCATCGGACGTTTCAATGTCGCGAACTCGTTAGGCGCCCTCGCTGCCGCGACCAGTCTCGGTGTCAGTCTGCGCGAAGCGGTCCTGAGTTTGTCGCGTGCGCCGCAAGTCCCCGGGCGCCTCGAAGCGGTTCCGGCAAAGCGGCAGTTCCACGTGTTCGTCGACTATGCGCACACGCCCGATGCGTTGCTCAACGTCATCAAGACGCTGCGCGAGCTTTCGCCGAGAAAACTGATCGTGGTCTTCGGTTGCGGCGGCGACCGCGATCGCGCCAAGCGTCCGCTCATGGCTGCGGCGGTCGATCAGAACGCCGACTTCGGCATCATCACTTCCGATAATCCGCGCAAAGAAGATCCCGACGCGATCATCGCCGAGGTCGAGAAAGGCTTCCGCTCCGAGCGCTACGAAAAGATCACGGATCGCGCCCAAGCGATCGCCCGCGCCATCGCGCTGGCTCAGCCGCGCGACATCGTGCTCATCGCCGGCAAAGGCCACGAGACCTACCAGGAGTTCGCCGATCACACGATTCCGTTCGACGACGTGCAGATCGCGCGGCGAGCGCTCGAGAACAAGCCGCTGGACTTCGAGTGATGGATCCGCTGCCACTCTCACAGCTCGCGGAGTTCGCGAACGGAAGCCTTGAAGGCGGCGACGCGAATCTCACGGTCTCACGCATCTCAACCGACTCGCGGACAATTCAGGCGGGCGATCTCTTCGTGCCGATTCGCGGCGAGAACTTCGACGGACATCAATTCGTTAGGCAAACAGCGGAGCGCGGCGCAGTGGGCGCCTTGGTCGACGAAAGCTGGCGCGAAGAAGTGCCGCAGAATTTCGCGCTCATCCGCGTGCCTGACACACTCGTCGGCTAT
>JBJMWV010000300.1:0-2876 GCA_045809985.1 Chthoniobacterales bacterium
TCCAGCGAGGCAGCACCGCGACGTCCGCGATGAAGCAAACATCGCGCATGAGCCGCTCGCGTTCAGCCCACGGATCGCGCCCGAGCACCTTCAGTTCGCCGTCGTACGCAGTAAGGCCGAGAATTGCATTCAGCGCAGTCGTCTTCCCCGCTCCGTTCGGTCCGATCAGTCCTAGGATGCGGCCTTCTTCGACGTGCAGATCAATGCCACCCAGTGCGACTGTTGTTCCGAATGCCTTGTGCAGTCCGCGTGCTTCTATCGTGGCCATGGCGTCAGCGTTTCTCCTTTCGCGAAGCACGCGTCGCCGCGGCATCGAGTTCCTTCTGCGTCAGGCCAAGCCGCTGAATCGTGGCCGCAACCCGCGGCCATTCGTCGGTAAGGAATTTCTGACGTTCCGCCTGCAGCACGAGGTCGCGCGCGCCAGCTTTGACGAACATCCCGAGACCGCGCTGCGTCTCGACCAACTCCTCGTCGACCAACCCCTGGTAAGCTTTGAGGACCGTAAGCGGGTTGACGCGCGACTCGGCCGCGACATTGCGCACCGAGGGCAGCGCGTCGCCTTCTTTAAGTGCGCCATCGAGGATCATGTGCACGACGTGATCACGAAGCTGCCGATAAATCGGCTGAGTGTTGTTCCATTCACGAGCCATCCTGTGTTTCGGTTTTTTGTGTCGACGGGTGATCGCTCTGTCCGATCAGGTTCCCGCAGCACTGTTGTAGTTAAGTATAACACCAAAGCAGTGGCAAGACTTTTTTGCGGAAAATTTTTCTCGGCTGGTTTCAGCGCGAATTAGCGACCGACAAAAAACTCCGCGACCACGAACGGTCCGTCACAATTGAGCCCGAAGTGTAAGTGCGACGCTTCGAAATTCTCTCGTTTCCGGCGGCGCTGGGTTTTACCTGAGTGACAAGGCAAAACCAGTGCGATAATCTCGACAACATGCGAATCGGCCGGAAGCCATCGTCCCTCATCCGGCCATGGACTCAGCGGCAACGCGTTGTCCTCATCTCGCTCATTGGGCTGAATGTTGGCGCGTTCGTCGCCCAGCTCTTTCTCGATTCGTACCAGAGCGGGTTTGTCGCGGAGTTCCTCGGACTAAGCGGCAAAGGAATCCAGGACGCGTATGCGTGGCAGTTCTTCACCGCGATCTTCCTGCATGCGGGACCGTGGCATCTGCTCGCCAACGTCTCAGTGCTCTACCTGCTCGGGCGCGACGTCGAATCGATCCTCGGCCAGCGGCATTTCTTCTGGCTTTATCTCGCCGGCTCGGTGGCTGGCGAACTCGGACATCTCTTCTGTATGCCGACCAGTTCAGTCCTCTACGGCGCGTCCGGCGGCGTAGTCGCGGTCGTGATGGCTTACGCCACAATCCTGCCTGAACTAGAGCTCGACGCGATCGTTCTCGTGCTGCCGTGGCGCGTGAAGGCGAAGTACCTCGGGTATACGGTCATTGGCCTGGCCGCACTGTTTTTCCTTACCGTGCGCGAAGGCGAGATGCTGCACAGCGCGTTGCTCGGCGGCTGCGTCGCCGGTTGGGTTTACGCGCATCTTCTCGGCTTCGGGCGGCCGTCATTTGTGCAGCGCGCCTTGCACCAGCGGAAGGCAAACGCCGAGCGCTACCGGCAGATGAATGCGGAGCAGTTCATCGCGGAAGAGGTCGATCCACTGCTCGAGAAAATTTCGCGTGCCGGGATGCAAAGTCTCTCGCGTCGCGAACGGCGCACCCTCGCGCGCGCTCGCGAAAAGCTCGCCGAGCAATCCTGATCGCTGTCACATCTCGACGTGCGCAGCTGACCCGCGCTACGTTCGCTGATGCAGACAAACTGGATCAGCGAGGCAGCGTCGGGCGCGCTTGATCCGGGCCAAGTCGAGCGCACGCTGACGCAGATTGCTGAGCAGTGGCCGCCCGATGCGCCGCCGCTGCAGGAAGTGCTGGGAACGTTTCCGCTCGGCCGCGATTCGCTGCTGCATCTCCTCTCCGTCTCAAGCATCTGCGCGGCGCGACTCGTTAGGCACCCAGCGATTCTGCTGTGGCTGCAACATCCAGATGTCTGCGCGTCACCCCGCTCTCGGCGGCGCATGATGGCAGATCTGCCGCGTACCTTCCTCGCCGAAGATGACTTCCGCGAACTACGCCTCTGGAAAGGCCGCGAGATGTTGCGAATTGCGCTCCGCGAAGTCGCTGAGGTCGCGACGCTGGAGGAAACAACTGCCGAGCTTTCGCAGCTTGCCGAGATCTGCGTCCGCAAAGTTCTTGAGCATTGGCAAACCGAACTCCGCAACCGACTCGGCTCACCCAACGCGCAATTCGCCGTGCTTGGTCTGGGCAAACTTGGCGGAGGTGAGCTCAATCACAGCTCGGACATCGACGTGATTTTCCTCTACAGCGAGGAAGGTCAGCTCAGCGCGAATCTGAGCAATCATCAGTGGTTCAATCGCCTCGCGACAAAGATCTTTGAGACCTTTGCCGCGAAGCACAACGCAGGTCCGCTCTTTCGGATGGATCTGCGCCTGCGCCCGGAAGGGTCCGCGGGTCCAGTCGCGCGGTCGTTGGAAAGCTTCGAGAACTACTACGCCGGTTTCGGTGAAACGTGGGAGCGGCTCGCACTGATGAAATCGCGCCACATCGCGGGGAGCGAGGAGCTCTCCTACGATTTTCTGCGCGAGCACCAAGGTTTTATTTATCCGCGCAGCCCGACTCCCGAGTTGCTCGACGAGATCGCCGCGATCAAGCGCCGGATCGAGCGCGACATCGTCGGGACCGAGAACCTCGAGCGCAATGTGAAGCTCGGGACCGGTGGCATCCGCGAAATCGAGTTCGTCGTCCAGGCGCTGCAACTTCTGCACGGCGCCCGTAACGCATTCCTGCAGGACA
>JBJMWV010000301.1:0-9035 GCA_045809985.1 Chthoniobacterales bacterium
CTCCTCGTAGGCATGCAGGACAATGACGATGTTGCCCCAGCCCGGTCCGCCTTCCTGCGCGTAGATCACGCGGCCATCCGCGACTGCGAAGACCGGATCGCCGAGATCGCTGTTCTCGCCACCGATGCCGTTCAAGTCGTCGCCGAGATGGCGATTCTCCGTGAACGGCTGCGCGTTGTAGGCCAACGCGCCGTTCTCACTGCCGAGAGGAAAATCGAAACGCGCGGCAGTCGGCAACGACGCGAGGTCGAGCGCTGACGGAAGCTGGAACTCAGGCCGCGTAACCTTCTGCGCGAGCATTTGTGGCCAGCGAAAAAAGATGCCGCAGGCGAGCGCGAGCAAAAACACAACGAGCATCGCCACGATCGTCCCCAGCCATGCTCCAGCCTTGCTCGTGCTGAGGTTCATCTTTACGGTCGCGCGATGCGAATTCTGGTCACGGGTGGCGCTGGTTTCATCGGCTCGCACCTCGTGGAGAAGCTGCTCGCGGCCGATCACGAAGTCTCAATTCTCGACGACTTCAACGACTTTTATGATCCGCAAATCAAGCGCGCCAACATCTCCTGCGTCGCCAAGGACATTCGCATTCACGAGCTCGATTTGCGGAACGGCGTTGCGGTCTGCGAGCTGTTCCAACGCGAGCGTCCGGAAGCGGTCATGCACCTCGCGGCCCGTGCGGGCGTACGGCCTTCAATCCAAGCGCCGGAACTCTATTACGAGACGAATGTCCGCGGCACTTTGCACCTGCTCGAAGCAGCGCGCGCCATCGATCTCGAGCGGTTCATCTTCGCCTCCAGCTCCTCGGTTTACGGCATCTCGCAGGTGGTGCCGTTTTCGGAAGATCAGCATCTCACGCAAACGATTAGTCCTTACGCCGCGACGAAAATCGGCGGGGAGTTTCTCTGCTCGACCTACTCGCACTTGTACAAAATGCGCATCGTCGCGCTACGCTTCTTCACCGTTTACGGCGCGCGTCAGCGGCCTGATCTCGCGATCCATCAATTCACGAAGCGCATCCATCAGGGCCAGCCGATCAACCAGTTTGGCAACGGGACGACGCGGCGTGATTACACCTACATTGACGACATCATCCAGGGCGTGATGGCCTCGCTCACTTACGACAAGGCGATGTTCGACATCTTCAATCTTGGCGAGAGCCAGACGATCGAGCTGCGCGAATTGATCGCCGCGATCGAGCAGACACTTGGGCGCAAGGCGCAGATCAATCAGCTGCCAGAACAACCCGGCGACGTCCCGTTAACTTGCGCCGACATCTCGAAAGCGCGGAGGCTGCTCGGCTACAATCCGACCACGCAGTTGAGCGTCGGATTACCGAAATTCGTCGACTGGTATCTCGCCACTCAGATCGCGTAACCACCCGCTGCGCATCGGACTTGCGCCAGACCCCCAGATCCTCCATAGTTTTCGTCAGATGTCGGGAGTGTTCTCCGAATGCTCCGGCGTCCGCTTTTCACGGCGAATTTGGTTCTTGGAGATATTCATGCGTGCCTTCGCATCTCTGCTCATTCGCCCGTCGACTCATGCGGTTCGCCTTTTTCGGACGCGCTCGTCATCTCCGGAGGCGGAGTTTCCACCAGCCACTCAATCGTTCCTGACCTACCGAGGTCTACGGGCTGCGGACCGGGCATCTTACGATGCGCTTCGCCCGAACATTAATTCAGTCAAAACTGAGCACTCATATGCCTACTCAAACATCCGGGAGACCACGCCGCTCGCGCGGTGGTCGCTCCCGACGCGGTGGCGGAAATCGTCCGAACCGCCAGGAATACACCCCAAAAGCGCCGGCGAAAAAACAAACGCTCTGGCAGAAAATTGCCGGCTTCTTCAGCGGCGGCGACGCCAAGCCGGCGCCGAAGCGCGCGGAACAGCCGCGCATGAATGGTTCGCAGTCGCGATCAGAATCGCAGCCGCGGCAGGAACGCGCCGAGCGCACTTCGCGCAAGCCTGAACAGGTCGAAGTCACCAGCCCGCGTCTTTACGTCGGGAACCTGTCCTTCGACGCCACCGAGTCCGATCTCTTCGAGCTCTTCAACGGCGTCGGCAAAGTGCAGAACGCGGAAGTCGTGACCTACAAGCACAACCAGCGCTCGAAGGGCTTTGCCTTCGTGCAAATGCTCACCGTGGAAGAAGCGCAGCGTGCCGTCGCGGAATTGCATGACAAGGAGTTCCTCGGCCGCAAGCTGCTCGTGAGCGGCGCGAAGTCGAGCGACCGTCACACCGAAGACTAGGATTTGTCGATTCAAACGGGAGACGTGGTGGCGCAAGCTTCTCGTCTCCCGTTTTTTATTGTTGGACCCACGGCGGTCGGCAAATCGGAGATCGCGGCCGAAGTGGCGCGTCGGGTCGGCGGCGAAGTTGTTAGCGCGGATGCGTTTCAGATCTACCACGGACTCGATGTCCTGACGGCCAAGCCAGACGCCGAGACGCTGCGCGTTGTGCCGCATCATCTGATCGGTTCGGTTCGGTTAGACGAAGAGATGAACGCGGAGCGATTTCGCCGCGCCGCGACGCGAGCAATCGAGTCAATCCCGCGGCCCTTTGTTGTTGGTGGGACGGGCTTGTATGTGCGTGCGCTAACTGATGGCCTCTCGCCATTACCCGCCGCAAATCCGCAAGTGCGTGCGCATCTCGAGCAATGCACCGCGCGCGAACTATTCGTTAGGCTGCAAATGCTCGACCCCGCTGGTGCGCAGACCATTGATCGTCACAACAAGCGGCGACTGGTCCGCGCGCTGGAGATTTGTCTGCTCACCCGCCGCCCGGCTTCGGAGTTGCGCAGCGGAAACAAGGAAAGCGACGCTCGCGGCGTTGTTCTTTTCCGCGACCGCGACGAACTCAATGAAAGAATCAGAAAGAGAGTCGAAGCGATGTTCGCGAATGGTGTAGTCGATGAAGTGCGCGCGGTCAGTGCGATCAGCGCCACGGCGGAGAAAGCGATTGGATTCCGCGAGATCAAAGCACTCATCGCGGGCGAAATTTCTGAAGCCGAATGTCGCGAGAAAGTCACACAGGCGACGAGGCGTTATGCGAAACGGCAATTGACCTGGTTTCGCCACCAAACTAATTTCGAACCACTGAATCTCACCGGGAAAAGCTCTGCAGAGAGCATTGAATTGATCGCGCGAAAGGCTCGTCTGTTCTTCGCGACAACGAATGATTGAGATTCAGCCGAAGAAGCGACAGGAGCGCGCGCTCCTCGTCGGACTTGAGCAGGACGGAACCACGAAATGGGACCTCGCCGATTCGCTCGATGAACTGAAGGAACTCGCGAATTCTGCCGGCGCGGAAGTCGTCGATACCGTCACGCAAAAATTGCATTCGCCGACCGCGCCCTATTACATCGGCAAGGGCAAAGCGGAGCTGATCAAGGAGTCGTTCCAGACTCAGCAGGTCACGTCGGTTATTTTCGACAACGAGCTTTCGCCCGCGCAGGGGCGCAACCTCGAGCAGATGTTTAATCGCAAGGTGCTTGACCGCACGCAGCTGATTCTCGACATCTTCGCGCAGCGTGCGCGCAGCCGCGAAGGCCGCCTGCAGATCGAGCTCGCGCAGCTGCAGTATTTGCTCCCGCGCCTAACGAGAATGTGGACGCACCTTTCGCGGCAGA
Organism: Chthoniobacterales bacterium; assembly: GCA_045809985.1. Lineage (GTDB taxonomy): Bacteria > Verrucomicrobiota > Verrucomicrobiia > Chthoniobacterales > UBA10450 > JACCTI01. Next base: position 3,629 of record JBJMWV010000301.1, read on the forward strand.
CTGGTGGAATTGGCACTCGCGGTCCGGGTGAGACACAGCTGGAAGTCGATCGCCGTCGCGTGCAGGAACGGATCGCGCGGCTCGAACGCGAGCTCGAAAGCGTGCGCAAAGTTCGCTCGACACAGCGCGAAGGTCGGCGCCGCCATCAATGGCCCGTCGCTTCAGTCGTTGGCTACACGAACGCGGGCAAATCTACGCTGTTGAATCTGCTCACGGGAGCTGATGTCCTCGCCGAAGATCGGCTGTTTGCCACGCTCGACCCGACCACGCGCAGCTTCACGTTGCCTAACAAACAGCGAATGCTGCTCACCGACACGGTGGGTTTTCTGCGCAAGTTGCCGCATCAACTGATCGAGTCATTCAAAGCCACGCTCGAAGAAGTGACTGAAGCTGATCTGCTCATTCACGTCATCGACATTAGTCATCCGCGCGTCGACGAGCACATCGTCGCGGTCAATGAAGTGGTGAAAGAACTCGGCGCGTTCGGGAAAGAAACGATTCTCGTCTTCAACAAGATCGACGCCGCCAGCCGTGATGCCGTCGACGCATATCTCGCGCGGTTTCCGAAGAGTGTCGCGATTTCCGCGCGGACCGGCGAAGGCGTCAGCGCGCTGGTGCAGGCATTGCAGGATGAAGTCACTTCGTGGCACCTCAATCTCCGGTTCAATGTGCCGGTGTCCGAATCCGCGCTGATTGCGGAGATCCATCGTGTCGGTCACGTGCTCGAGGAGCGCTACGATGGCGAGACGGCGGTGATCGTGGCGCACGTCCCGGCGCAGCTTGAGCAGAAGCTCGAGCGGTACGCCGCGAAGTAGGGGCCTTCGCTGCTGTGGTTATGCCGGCCGAAGCGCCACGCCGTAACCATTCTTTCGCCGTTCGCAAAGTGGCGTGGCAGCATCGTGTTAATGCAAAGCTCGGGCTCGATCGGCTGCCGCTGATCCGCAAGATCATCTACTCGGTCGTTGGCGTCACCGTCCTGCTCATCGGCCTTGCGATGATTGTGCTGCCAGGTCCGGCCATTCTCGTCATCCCGTTCGGGCTCGCGATTCTGGCCAGCGAGTATGCGTGGGCGCGGCGGATCATCCGGCGCGGAAAAGTCTTTGTCGGCCGCGTGCGCCGACCCAAAGTGCGCGTGCGCACATGACCACCCGCGAACGCGTCGCCCAACTCATCCAGGTCTTTCCCGAAGTGTATCCGGGCGCGCATTGCGAGCTCGATTTCAAGAACCCGCTGCAGTTGCTGATCGCGACGATTCTCTCCGCCCAGTGCACCGACAAACGCGTGAACATGGTCACGCCGAAGCTGTTCGATCGTTATCGCTCAGCGAAAGAATTCGCGCAGTCATCGCCGGATGAACTCGAGGAGATGATCAAGCCGACGGGTTTCTTCCGGAACAAGACCAAGAGCATTCGCGCCGCGGCCGCCGCGATCGTGGAGAAGCATCGCGGCAAAGTGCCAGACACGATGGAAGCATTGAACGCGCTGCCCGGCGTAGGCCGCAAGACGGCAAACGTTGTTCTCGGCAACGCATTCCACAAAGACGAAGGGATCGTCGTCGACACGCATGTCCTGCGGTTGTCGGAGCGCCTGCGCCTAACGAAAGAAAAGGATCCGGAGAAGGTCGAGCAGGACCTGATGAAGTTGGTCCCGCGCAAGCACTGGACGATCTGGAGTCACTGGCTGATCTGGCACGGCCGGCGCCGCTGTTTCGCGCGCAAGCCGGACTGCCGTCACTGCGAAGTCCTGCGCCTCTGTCCCAGCGGGAAAATTCTTATCCGTAATGGCGAAGCGCGTCCGGAAGAAGCAGGTGTCGCAACTGCCTAACGAGCCGCTTCGACCGCGGTTACTGCTGCCTCGTGAGCAGCCCCGGCCTTCACCTCGACCTTTTCCGCTTTCTCACGCACGCGCTCGAACTCGCCCTCGATCCGCTTCAAGTCGTCGTCGCTCAGTTTCTCGAGATTGACGAGTTGATTGCGCGCCCCGTGCGCCGAACGGATCAACTCGTCCAGCTTCAAGTGCAGAGCCTTTGAGTCGCGGTTCTGCGTATTTTGAATCAGGAAAACCATCAGGAACGTGACGATGGTCGTTCCGGTATTGATGATGAGCTGCCACGTGTCCGAGTAATGAAAGACGTGACCGGTCGCGGCCCAAATTACGATGATGATGATCGCAATGACGAACGCCCACGCGCTTCCGAGCACTTCCGAGGTGTTGCGGGCAAAGACGCGGAAGGCGTCGCGCACGCGACAAAGGAAGTCGCGATCTTCTTCCTTACCGTTGACTGAGTTGTTTGTCTTTTCGGCGATAGTGCTTGTGATTCGGTTTTCCGCGAGAAATCGCGCTTATGCCTGAACCCTTCGACCGCCCGAGCGCTCGCGGTATTCACCTGAATCTGGACGATGCGTGGCAGGCTGCAACACTTAGCCTAACGAGCGTTGACGCGCGTGAGTGGGGACCGCACCTGCGCTTCTCTGCGCCGTCGCGCCTCATCGAGAGCTTCTTTGCGGAAGAGGATTCACGGCTCGCTCCATTCGTACTTTACGGATCCGGCGATTTTCATCATCTGACCGCGCTGTGGCTTCGGCGCGTCCGCGACCCGGTCGTGCTCGTCTCCTTCGATAACCACCCCGACTGGGATGTGCGGCCGCCGCGCTGGGCCTGCGGCGGATGGATCAATCGCGCGCTTGAGTTGCCGCAGGTGGACAAGGTGGCGATCTGGGGCTGCGGGAATTTTGAATGCTGGTGGCCGGCGCAGATGTTTGGCAACCGGCGCGCCGAAGCCGCGGGGAAGATCGAGCTGCACATATGGGCGGACGATCGCCCGCTCGCGAAACGAAACCGGCGCGGCGCGATGCTCCGCAACAACTGGCGAGAACGGTTCGAAGAATTCGTTAGGCAAATCGCGGCGAAGAATCTCTACATCACGATCGATCTCGATTGCCTGACGAGTAACGACGCAGTCACGAACTGGGAAAACGGGAAGTTTGAGCTCGCTGATCTGGAGTGGGCGCTGGCGCAATTGCATGCTGCGGCGCGTGTGATCGGCGGTGATATCTGCGGCGCGTATTCTGAGCCGAAGTATGCGCGGGCGAAGCAACGCTTCGTCGCAGAGTTCGATCACCCGAAACTGCCGAAGCCTGCAATTGAGCGTGCGCGGGAAATCAATCAACGCGCGATCGAGAAGCTCTGGCGGGCCTTAACTCAGGGACACCAAAACCAGACCGGCCGCGATCAGCAGCGAACCAATCCATAGCCGCAGCGTCATCTTCTCGTGCAGGAAGAACACCGCCGCGATGCTGACAATGATGAGCGCCAGTCCTTGAAATGGATCGAGGAAACTTAAATCGAACTTCTGCAGCAGACCTAGCGTGAGGAAGAACGAAACCGCCATCGTTGCTGTGCCGCTGACGATGAAGAGCAGAAATGTTTGCTGCTGGAAGCCGTGAGCGACGGTCGATTGCATCGCGTGCTTGAGCAGCAACTGACCGGCGACGAACGCCGCGAGGGAAAGAAAAATTAGGAAGAACGAGAGCGGCGTCACATCCGTTCCTCCAAATTCGCGACCGGTTTGGCGACGACGAACAAGCCGACCAGAACGAGCGCGATTCCACACCAGCGCACAAACGAGATGTGTTCACCGAGGAAGAGCAGACTCGCGATCGGCACCATGACGTGAACCGCCTGCGAGACGGGAAACGCGAGGGAAAGCGGAAGGTGCCGCAGCACGTAAAGCCACGTGATGAAACTCAGGATCATGAACACGATGCCCAGCCAGACGAGCGGTGAGATGAGTCCGGTCAATCCGGTCCACGACCACTTCGGCGAAACGTGCACCGTCGCATTGGCGCCAAGCTTCAAACAAAGATCAGCTGCAAGCGTGCAGAGCTGACTGATCGCGAGCTGCACCCACGGATTGCGCAGGCCGCTAGAGCTCGTGGGCATTCGGGAAGCGATGCAGGACCGGATCGTGCCGCGTTGGTTCCATCGACGGCAGAATGCGCCGGAAGATCGGATTCAGGAGCGGCGAGGTGTGCTTCACGTAGAGATCGAGCGGACCGAGTAAACAATCTAGATGCAGCTTCGGCTCATAGTTAAGCGGACTGCTGACATAAGTCGTTAGGCCGTTGTTGATGCACCAGTTGATGATGTCGCGGAAGGTGACGAAGTAGAGATGCAGATCGAGCGCGACGCGATAATCGAGCCCGAGGTAGTCGTCAGAGAAGACGCCGTTGTGCACGACCGCGATCGTGAAGGCGACGATGCGCCCCGCGTGTCTCCATAACAGGAAACGCGCCTTGTCCGGCATGCGCTGGCCGAGCGCGCAGAGGAATTCCTTGGTGAGCGTCTCGAACTTCATCGACGAGCGCTCGTGCACCGCGAGGTAAAGCGGATAGACCTCATCTACCACTGGCGTAACGTCGTTTACCACTTCGAGCTGCAATGGTTCAGCTTTGTCTGCGCGACGGAATTTTCGCCGAAGGTCTTTGCGCGTCGATTTGCCCAGACTGGCGAAGTACTCGTCGAAACTGCGGTAGTTCAGCTTGAGCACGGTAACGGGCATGCTCGGGATGCGCGTGAAGCCGCGTGCGCGGAGGACGCCTAACAAGTCGCGCGCAGACGCTTCGAAATCTTTGAAGACAACGAGTGATGCTTTCGCGAGACGCGCGTAGGCGCTGATCGTGTCGGCGAGCGCGGAAGCGAGCCATGCCGCGTCGTCGCCATTCGCCGCGCCGAGGTGACCATTTCCAGCGGCATTGCCGATCATCAGCGTCCGCATGGTGAGAAAGCGCGGAAAGCGGCGGCGGATAAATTCGGCCGCGCGTCGTAATGACGGAACGCCTTCGATCAGATTCTGTTGGAGGAAGAAGACCGGCTGAACGCCACGAACGACGCCGTCGTGATCTTCGTAGACGATGTAGCGATGGTCGAAGGCCTGCCGCAGCGTCTCGTCGACGATCTCGTAGAAGCGATGGTCTTTCGACTTCTGCGCGAGAACGTCGCGCCACGCATCGAGCTGTTTCAGGGCGCCGAGCCTAACGACTCGTGCAACGCCGTTCCGGAATGGAATCGTCCACTCCGCGTCCATCTGTAGAGCAACGCGCGGCGGATCTAGCTCTGCGAGTTGCGCGATTGGAATTGCTCCTCTGCGGCGGCTTCCGTCCGCACGCGGATGTCGCCGGTTTTGATGTAAACGTCGCGCTGCGGATTCGGGATTTCGATTCCCGCTTCCTTGAACCTGCGTGCGATGGCGAAGTTCAGGTCGCTGCGGAAACGGCGCGGACGATAACTCATCTCGTCGCTCCAAACGACGAGCTCAAAGTCGATCGAGCTGTCGCCAAACTTGTCGAGGAACACGCTTGGTGCCGGATCCTTCAACGCCGCGGGATGCTCAGCGCCGGCCGCAATC